>NZ_JBXUOV010000287.1:0-4451 GCF_057196585.1 Micromonospora sp. ATLC20 | reverse complement strand
GTTCGGGCCCGGCTCGGCCGCGGCGCACGCGGCGAGCGGGGCGCTGCCGCTCGCCGGGGAGTGGCCCAGCCTGCGCCGGGACGTGGACACCCCGGCGGACCTGGCCGACGCCACCGGGCTGGGCGTGGGGCCGCGCACCGCCGCGCTGCTGGCCCGGGTCGCCGGGGCGGTCCGGTACGGTGCTGGCATGCAGGGGACGGTGGCCACCTACGACGCGTCGACCCGCAGCGGCGTGCTGCTGCTCGACGACGGCACCGAGCTGGCGTTCCCGGCCCGCGCGTTCGACGCCTCCGGGCTGCGGCTGCTCCGTTTGGGGCAGCGTGTCCGGATCGAGCGGGACGCCGACGGCGAGGTGGTCCGGGTGACCTTGCCGACGATGGCGTGAACAACCTGGCCCGAGTTCATTTTCCGTTCACCCTTATCGGGGAATCATGAGGTGGTGAGCACCCCTCGCGAGCACCCCGACGGCCCGCCGCCGATCCTCGACCCCGGCACGCCCCGCAACGGCCGCCCCACCCGCGGCCCGGACGGGCGGTTCCGCCAGACCCGGCCCCCGGAGGAGCGCCTCGGCGCCGACCCGGACGCGGCCGGCGCGACCGGCCTGGACGAGCCGCTCGACCCGGTGGAGGGCCCCGGCCCGGCCGGCGAGACCGCCGCGGACACCGCCCCGCCGGCCGTACCGCCGCTGCCGGAGGACCGTTTCCTCAACCGGGAGCTGTCCTGGCTCGACTTCAACGCCCGGGTGCTGGCGCTCGCCGAGGATCCGCGCACCCCGCTGCTGGAACGGGCGAAGTTCCTGGCCATCTTCGCCAGCAACCTGGACGAGTTCTACATGGTCCGGGTGGCCGGGTTGAAGCGGCGGCTCTCCGCCGGCCTGCCGGTACGCGGCGGCGACCGGCTGCCGCTGCGCACCCAGCTCGACCTGATCACCGAGAAGGCCGCGGGCCTGGTCGCCCGGCACGCCGCCTGCCTGGTCGACGACGTGCTGCCGAAGCTCGCCGCCGAGGACATCCGCATACTGCGCTGGAGCGACCTGGACGACGCGGAGCGGGAGCGGCTGCGCACCTGGTTCCGGGAGCACATCTTCCCGGTGCTCACCCCGCTGGCGGTCGACCCGGCGCACCCGTTCCCGTACATCTCCGGCCGGTCGCTGAACCTGGCCGTGTCGGTGCGCGACCCGGACGGCGGCTCGGAGCTGTTCGCCCGGGTCAAGGTGCCGAACAACGTGCCCCGGTTCGTCCGGGTGCACCGCGACCAGCCGGGCGTGCGGTTCCTGCCGGTCGAGGACCTCATCTCGGTGCACCTCGGCCAGCTGTTCTCCGGCATGCAGGTGGTCGAGTGCCACCTGTTCCGGGTGACCCGCAACGCCGAGGTGGAGGTGGACGAGGACCGCGACGAGGACCTGCTCCAGGCGCTGGAACGGGAGCTGGCCCGGCGCCGGTTCGGCCCGCCGGTACGCCTGGAGGTCGCCGCGTCCATCTCCGACCACATGCTGGAGCTGCTGGTCCGTGAGCTGGACATGGACGGCCACGACGTGCTGCGGGTCCGCGGCCTGCTCGACCTGTCCGCGCTGTGGCAGGTGTACGGCGAGGCGGACCGGCCCGACCTGAAGGACCCGTCGTTCGTGCCGGCCACCCATCCGCGGCTGGCCGAGGGTGAGGTGCCGCGCAGCGTCTTCGCCACGCTGCGCGACGGCGACGTGCTGGTGCACCACCCCTACCACTCGTTCGCGACGAGCGTGCAGCGCTTCGTCGAGCAGGCGGCGGCCGACCCGAACGTGCTCGCCATCAAGCAGACGCTCTACCGCACCAGCGGCGACTCCCCGATCGTGGACGCGCTCGTCGACGCGGCCGCCGCCGGCAAGCAGGTGGTGGTGCTGGTGGAGCTGAAGGCGCGCTTCGACGAGGTGGCGAACATCGGCTGGGCCCGCACGCTGGAACGGGCCGGCTGCCACGTCGTGTACGGCCTGGTGGGGCTCAAGACGCACTGCAAGACAGCGCTGGTGGTACGCCAGGAGGGCAACCAGATCCGCCGCTACTGCCACATCGGCACCGGCAACTACCACCCGAAGACGGCCCGGCTCTACGAGGACTTCGGCATGCTCACCGCCGACCCGGAGATCGGCGCCGACCTGACCGACCTGTTCAACGTGCTCACCGGTTACAGCCGGCAGACCGCGTTCCGGCGGCTGCTGGTGGCGCCGCAGGGCATCCGCAGCGGCCTGATCGAACGCATCGACAGGGAGATCGAACACGTCCGGCTGGGCATGCCGGGGCTCGTGCAGTTCAAGGTGAACTCCCTGGTGGACGAGGAGATCACCGACGCGCTCTACCGGGCGTCGCGGGCCGGCGTGCACGTGGACCTGCTGATCCGCGGCATGTGCACGCTGCGGCCGGGCGTGCCGGGGCTGTCGGAGAACATCCGGGTCCGCTCGATCCTCGGCCGGTTCCTGGAACACTCCCGGATCTTCCGGTTCGGCAACAACGGCGACGCCGAGTTCTGGATGGGCTCGGCCGACCTGATGCACCGCAACCTGGACCGCCGGGTCGAGGCGCTGGTGCAGGTGAGCGACCCGGTGGCCCGGGCCGAACTGGACCACGTCCTCACCGCCGCGTTCGATCCGGACGTGGACGCGTTCGAGCTGGCTGCCGACGGCACCTGGCACCGGCGTACCGGGGACGGCGACGTGCGGCTGACCCACCTCCAGGATCTGTTGCTGCGCCGGGTCGGCGGCCGGGCGGACTGACCGGGCCGTGGCGCGTGCCGGGCGGGCATACGGTGAGCGGGTGAGCGACGACGAACCGGTACGGATCCGGGCCGCCGGTGGCGTGGTGTGGCGCCCGGGTCCGGCCGGCGTCGAGGTCTGCCTCGTGCACCGCCCCCGGTACGGCGACTGGTCGCTGCCGAAGGGCAAGCTGGACCGCGGCGAGCACCCGCTCGTGGCCGCCGTCCGCGAGGTGGCCGAGGAATCAGACGTCCGCGCCGTGCCGCAGGTCCGCCTGCCCACCGTCCGCTACCGCAGCGAGGGGCACGCCAAGGCGGTCGACTACTGGTCCATGCGGGCGGCCGGCACCGGCGGTTTCCAGCCCGGCACCGAGGTCGACGACGTGGCCTGGTTCCCGGTCGACGACGCGGTACGCCGGGTCAGCTACCCGCACGACGCCGAGGTGATCGCCGCGTTCGCGGCGCTGCCGCCGGTCACCGCGACGGTGCTGCTGGTCCGGCACGCGCACGCCGGCAAGCGCGGCACCTGGACCGGCCCGGACCACGGCCGCCCGCTCGACGACAAGGGATGGACGCAGGCGCGGGCGCTGGTCCCGCTCGTCGCGCTGGTCCGCCCGGCCCGCCTGTTCTCCGCCTCGGCCCGGCGTTGCGTGCAGACGCTCGACCCGGCGGCGGCCCGGCTGGACCTGCCGATCGAGGTCTGCGGCGACTTCGACGAGCCGGCGCCGGGCCAGCAGGTCGAGGAGTGCGCGCTCGCCGCCGCGGCCCGGCTCGTCGCGCTGGCGCAGGCCGCCGGGACGGTGGCGGTGTGCAGCCAGGGCAAGGTGATCCCGGGCGCGCTGGAACGGCTCACCGGCCGCGTGGACGAGGACTTCACCACCGACAAGGGCGGCGGCTGGCTGCTGCCGTTCGCCGGTGACCGGTTGGTCCTTCCCGACCGTCTGTGAGGCGGTTCAGGACAGCGTGACGGTGAGCGTCACCGGGAGGTGGTCGCTGGCCTCGGTGCGCGGCGCGCGTACCTCGGTGGCGGTCAGCCCCGGCGAGGTGAAGACATGGTCGATCTGGGTGCGCGGATCGTCGGCCGGGCTGGTCCGCAGCGGCCGGGCCGCGGCCAGCGCGTCCACCAGCCCCGCGCGGGTGAACTCGGCGAACGCCGGGTCGTCCGGCTCGGTGTTCAGGTCACCGCCGAGCACCAGTGGGCGGCCGTTCGCGTACCGGCCGGCGAATTCGGCCACCTCGCCCGCCTGCTCGACCGGATCCCGGCCGGGCGGCGGTTGCAGGTGCGTGGCGACCACCGCCAGTTCCCGCCCGCCGAGGTCGAGCGTGACGCCGAGGGCCTGCGCCCCGGTCGGCGCGCCGTGCGCGGTCAGCCGCCGCGTCTGTCCGGCGCGCATCGGGAAGCGGCTGAGCACCGCGTCGCCCCAGACCGGGTCGGCGGCGGGCGCGAAGACGTACGGCATCCCCAGCCGCCCGGCCAGCAGCGCCAGCGTGTCGTGGCCGCCGTTGAGCCACCAGCCCCGGTCGACCTCGCTGAGCAGCACCACGTCCGCGCCGCGCAACTCCCGGGCCACCGCGTCCAGGTCCAGCCGGCCGTCCAGGCCGAACCCCATCCGGATGTTGTACGCCGCCACCCGTACCGCCGCCGGCGCGGCAGTGGCCCGGGCCGGTGCGGGCGGTACGTGCAGCGCGGCGCCGAGCCCGGCCAGCGCGGTGAGTCCGGCCAGGGC
>NZ_JBXUOV010000286.1:0-4457 GCF_057196585.1 Micromonospora sp. ATLC20 | reverse complement strand
CTGTCGTCGAACGACTCGACCGGCAGGTTGAAGTGCTGCATCACGCCGGGCAGGTCACAGAAACGTACGTCGACGAACTTCACGTCCTCGTTGGCGAGGTATCGCAGGAGTTCCTCGGAATTGGCGAACACACGTCCTCCTGGCAGGTCCACTCCGGTAGCTGGCTACTGGCGACGCTATGGCCGGGGGGTTGCCCGGCCGTGTCTCGTCTGTTTCCGCCGTGTTACGTCGCTTGCGGAGCGTCATCCCGGCACACTCTGATGCCGAATGTCGTATTTTTCGTCAGGGGTCGAGGCGGCGCTACCCTGGCCGCTGTGACCGATACCGCCGCCACGCCGGTGCCGCCCGCCACCGACCCCGCGTTCACCCCGCCCAGCCTCGGCCGCCGCTTCGGCGCCCTGATCATCGACTGGGTGCTGTGCCTGATGGTCGCCCGGGCGTTCTCCGACCCGGTCCGCGACGGCTGGCCGCCGGTCCTGGTGCTGATCCTGGAGTACGGCTTCTTCATCGGCCTGTTCGCCCAGACCCCCGGCATGTTCCTGACCCGGCTGCGCTGCGTGTCCTGGGTCGACGGCGGCCGGATCGGGCTGCTCCGCGGACTGCTGCGCGGCTTCCTGCTGGCCCTCGTGGTGCCGGCGCTGCTGATGGACGAGCACCGGCGCGGCCTGCACGACCGGCTCGCCGGGTCGGTCGTCACCGACGCCCCGCGCCGCTGACCCGCACGACGAAGGAGTCGGCCCCGCACGGGACCGGCTCCTTTCTCGCGTACGCCTGAGGTCAGCGACCCCGGGTCTGCCGGAACGCGCCGCGCGCGGGCCGCATGTTCTTCGGGATCGCGCCCTTGGGCATCTGCGGCCGCGCGGTGAGCGCCTTGAGCCGCTTGTCGAGGGCGTTGACGTCCTTCGGGGAGAGGGCACGCGGCAGCCGCATCAGCGTCATCCGCAGCTTGCGGACCGGCAGCTCACCCTCGCCCTGCCCGATCACGTAGTCGTGCAGCGGGGCGGTGCCGATCACCTTCGCCAGGCGGCGCTTCTCCTGGCCGAGCAGTCCGCGGACGCGCTGCGGGTTGCCCTCGGCCAGCAGGATCACGCCCTGCCGGCCCACCACCAGGTGCACCATGTCCATCTGGGTGGTCGAGCTGACCGCCGGGGTGACCCGCCAGTCGCCGCGCATGCTCTCCATGATCTGCGCCGCCGCGCCCGGCTGCCCCTCGGCGGCGTTCATCATCGCCTTGTTCGAGCGCAGGTTGAGCACGATCAGCACGGCCAGCAGGGCGAGCAGGATGCCGATCGGCAACCAGATCCAGCCCCAGGCGATCACCGCGACCACGGTGAGCGCGAGCGGGATCAGCACCGCCGCCGCGGTCAGCGGCGCGAACCACTTGTCCTGCTTGGCGGTGAACCGGAACACCATCCCGATCTGCTTCAGCCGCTGGCCGAACGAGACCTTCTCCTGGGGCTTTGCCATAGCGCAGAGTCTAGTGGTCGGCGCGCATCACGTTGATCCGTGGCCGCCTCCTGCGCCGAGGGCTGAGTACCTTACCGCCGCGCCGGCCCGAATCGGCCCGCCGGTAAGGAGGGCGGACGGCCGAAGATCAGGCGGCGTACTCATGCCCCGGGGGCACCTTCGCGCGGAGAGTCGATCTCGACAGGGAGACACCGCACGACAGGGAGATCCGAGATGTTCGGCAACGACGCAGACCTGATCCTCAGCATCCACCGCAGCCACGCCGCCGAGCTGCAGGCCGACGCGGCCCAGGACCGGCTCGCCCGGTCGCTGCCACGCCGGCACCCGCGCGGGTGGCTCAGCCGCCGCCGGCACAACGCCCGCCCCGCCGACGCCCGCCGGTGACCGCACCGGCGGCCGTCGCCGGGTTCGTGGGCGCGGCCGATGTCGTGGGGCGTGGAGAGATCGCCGGTCCGGCCGTCACGGGGGCGGCCGGACCGGCGGCCGTCCGCGGTCCGATCGGCCCGGTCGGGGCGTCGGAGGGCCGTGGCATGCTCGACGGCGTGACAGTACGCGCCGCCAGCACCGTCCTCGTCGGCCGCCGGCCCGAGCTGGCCGTGCTCGGCGACGCGCTGGCCCGGTCCCGGACCGGCGAGCCGGCGACGGTGCTCGTCGGCGGTGAGGCAGGCGTCGGCAAGACCCGGCTGCTGGAGGAGTTCGGCACACAGGTGGACGCCGCCGGCGCGCGCCTGCTCGTCGGCCAGTGCCTGGAGCTGGGCGAGGCCGGCCTGCCGTTCGCCCCGTTCGCCGCCGCGCTGCGCGACGTGCTGCGCCACGACGGGCCGGCCGCCTTCGCCGGCTACGAGGCGGAGTTCGCCCGGCTGCTGCCCGAGCTGGCCCGGATGCCCGCCGGCGTCGCCGCGCCCGCCGGGCCGGCCCTCGCCGACACCCCGCGCGGCTATCTGTTCGACCTGGTCGCCGACCTGTTCCGGCGGATCGCCGAGGAACGCCCGCTGGTGCTGGTGATCGAGGACCTGCACTGGGCCGACCGGTCCACCCGGGATCTGATCGGCTTCCTGGTGCGGGCCGCCCGCGCCACCCGCCTGCTGGTCGTCTGCACGTACCGCACCGACGAGCTGCACCGCGGGCACCCGCTGCGGCCGTTCCTCGCCGAGCTGGACCGGGTCCGCGGCGTGGACCGGATCGAGCTGGGCCGCCTCGACCGCGACGGCACCGCCGCCGTACTGGCCGACCTGCTCGGCATCGAACAGATCGCCCGGACCGTCGACGAGGTGCACGAACGCACCCAGGGCAACCCGTTCTTCATCGAGGAACTGGCCGCCGCCGGTGGCCCGGTCGGCTGCGCGGCCATCCCGGAGACGCTGCGCGACCTGCTGCTGGCCCGCGTCGACCGGTTGCCCGAGCCGGCCCAGCGGGTGCTGCGGATCGCCGCCGCCGGCGGCACCCGCTTCGCCCACCAGCTGCTCGCCGAGGTGGCCGGCCTGCCCGAGGCCGAACTGGAGGACGCGCTGCGCGCCGCCGTCGCCGGGCAGCTCGTGGTGGCCGACCCGGACGGCGACTACGAGTTCCGGCACGCGTTGGTCCGCGAGGCCGTGCACGACGACCTGCTGCCCGGCGAACACGCGCGGCTGCACGCCCGGTACGCCGCCGCGATCGAGGCTCAACCGCACCTCGTCGCCGCCGGTCGCGCGCCGGCCGAGATCGCCCACCACTGGTACGCGGCACACGACCACCCGCGGGCGCTCACCGCCGCCCGGGTCGCCGCCGAGGCGGCGGCCGAACGGTACGCGTACGCCGAGCAGAGCCGGCTGCTGGAGCGCGTTCTCGAACTCTGGGAGCAGGTGCCCGACGCCGCCGACCGGCTCGGCATGGACCACCTGCGGGTGCTGGAGGACACGCTCACCGCGGCGGTGACCGCCGGAGACCTCAGCCGGGCGCTCACGCTCACCCGGGCGGCGCTGGCCGAGGTCGACTCCGACGCCGAACCGCTGCGCGCCGCGCGCCTGCTCGACCATCGGGGCCGGTTGTTCGCGCTGCTCGGCAAGAGCGACGGCGCGACCGAGCTGCGCGAGGCGTACCGGCTGGCGGCGGGCGCGCCGCACGGCCCGGAACGGCTCGGCGTGCTCGCCGACATCGCCGCGCACCTGATCAAGGTCGACCCTCGGGAGGCCGCCTCGGTCGCCGCCGAGGCGGTGGCGGGCGCGACCGAGATCGGCGCCGACCTGGCGTTGCTGCCCACCCGGATAGCGGTGCTGCACCGCACCGACGACACCCCCGATCTCGGCCTGGCCGAACTGCGCCGGGCGGAGGCGCGGGCTCGCGCCGCCGGTGACTCCCGCGCCCTGGTCAGCGCGCTCGTCTTCCTCTCCGACGTGCTCTACGAGCTGGGCCGCTACGACGAGTCCGAACAGGCAGCCGCGGCCGGGGTGAGCGAGGCGCGCCGGGTCGGCATCAGCCGCTCGATCGGGGCGTACCTGCTGTCGAACCGGGCCGAGGCACTGATCGCGCTGGGCCGCTGGGACGAGGCGGACGCCACCTGTGCCGAGGCGGCCCGCATCGACCCGCCCGGCGTGTCCGGGCTGCACTGGCTGCAACTGCGCGCCGGGCTCCACCTCGCCCGCGCCCATCCGGGCGCGGACGAGGTCGTCGGGCGGGCGCTGGCGTTCCTCGGCCGCCCGTACCTCTGGCCCAACCACCGGCTGCCGCTGCACGAGCTGCGCGTGGAGGCGGCGCTCGCCGCCGACGACAAGCCCGAGGCGGTACGCGCGGCGCGCGCCGCCCTGGCCGACGCGCACCTGGCGGACCTGCCGCGTGAGGGCTGGCCGCTGCTGAACGCGCTGGCGCGTACCGCCGCGCTGACCGGGGACGCGACGCTCGCCGCCGAGGTGTCGGCGGTGGCCGCCGCACTGCCCGCCCGGCACCCGGCCGAGCGCGCCCACGCGGCAGGCGTCACCGCCGTCCTGACCGGGCTCGGGTCCGCCGCTCCCGCC
>NZ_JBXUOV010000285.1:0-4578 GCF_057196585.1 Micromonospora sp. ATLC20 | reverse complement strand
CGCCCGGCCACTGCGAGCGCGCCGTCCCGGTCGAGCCCGAGCGCCGGGCCGGCGTGGCGGACCGCGTCCCGGACCGCGACGAGCGCGGTGAGCCGGCCCGGGTCGGCCGGTGCGGCCGTGGCACGCACGCCCTCGACGAGCCAGAGCGCGCGGCGTACGGCGGCGGTGATCAGCGCGCCGAGCGGGGCGGTCCCGGCGCTGCCCAGCAGCCGGTCGTGCCGCCACAGCGCCAGTGCGACTGCGAGCGCCCGGCCCAGCGCCCGCAGGTCGGTGACCGAGCCGGTGGCGCGGGCGATCGCGGTGAGCGTCCGGGTGGAGTGCTCGGGCAGCCCGGCCAGCGCGGTGTCGAACAGCGTCGTGGCGAGCGCGTCGACGTCCGCGCCGAGCAGCGTCACCCGCTCCTCGATCCGGGCGGTGACGGCGTCCAGGACGGTCGGCCCGTACCCGCCCGCCTCGATCACCCGGGCGAGCCGGTCTGCCGACGGCGCGGGTGACCAGCGTTCGGTGAGCAGCGCGTCCGCGCCCACCCGGGGGCCGCGTTCGCGGACGTGACCGGGTACGTCGAGCAGCCGCAGCCGGTGCAGCAGGCGGCTGCGGGTCAGGTCGCCGGCGACTGTCAGGTCCAGTTCGACCGCCTCGTGCGGATCGATCCGATGCCGTGCCAGCTCGGCGTCGACGTCGTGTACGAGCGGCGGCAGCGGCGTGTCCGGGTGCAGGCGGCCCACCCGGTCGCCGCTGAGCGCGGCCACCATCTCCACCACCACCGGGTGGGCGCCGGGTGCCAGCGTGCCCCGGGTCGCCCACGGCAGCGGCTGGTCGAGCGCGTCGGTGACCAGCGCGGACACCAGGCCGTCGAGCACGTCGACGCGGCCCGGGTGGGCGTGGCCGCGCAGCCGGGCCAGGCCGCCGGCCATGCTCCGGGCGGCGATCAGGTCGGCGGTGGAGACGTGCTGCCGCCGGGTGCGCAGCCGGGCCGCCACCGCCTCGGTGAGCGCCTCGGCGGCCCGGCGCGGCCCGTCCTCCCAGACCCGCTGGTAGTACGCCGGTGACGGCATCCCGGACTGGTAGCCGACGAACGCGTCCAGGCGCCGGAACGAGTACGGCACGAGGTAGCTGCCCGCCACCGCGTCCGGTGCGGGAGCGGGGACCTCCGGCCAGTCGTCGTCCGCTCCGTCGTCGCCGGCGGTCAGCCGGACCAGGGCGGGACGGTGGAAGCCGCCGGTCACCACCAGCACCGGCCGGCCGGCGGCCCGGCGCCGGGCGGCGCGTACCCAGCGGGCCATGTACGCCTCCCGGGCCGTGTCGTCCTCCCCGGCCGCCGACTC
Source organism: Micromonospora sp. ATLC20 (assembly GCF_057196585.1). Classification (NCBI taxonomy): domain Bacteria; kingdom Bacillati; phylum Actinomycetota; class Actinomycetes; order Micromonosporales; family Micromonosporaceae; genus Micromonospora; species Micromonospora sp. ATLC20. The sequence continues at coordinate 3,253 of NZ_JBXUOV010000285.1, read as the reverse complement.
GCCCCGCAGCACGTCGAAGTACGTGTCGAGGCGCTCGGCCAGCCCGTCGTCCGGGCCGATCTCGAACAGGTGGTCCCAGAGCGCGTCCACGTTGTCCACGGCGAGCGTGGCGCAGAGCCGGCGGACCGCCTCGGCGTACCGCTGGTCGGCGTCGGCGTACCGGTTGGCGCGGCCGGACAGCGCGGGATGCCACGCGGGCAGGTCGATGAAGCGCAGCTGCGCGCCCACCTGGCGCCCGGCGGTCAGCGCCACCCACTCCGGCGAGTACGCGCAGAACGGGCTCCAGGAGGCGTGCCGCCGGGTCCCGTCGCGGTGCGCGGTGAACACGGCGATCGGCAGCTCGTGGTCTCCCAGCAGCTCGTCCATCCGCCCGTTCAGGTCCGCCGGGCCCTCCACCAGCACGTACGCCGGACGCAGCCGGGCCACCGTGGCGGCGACCAGCCGGGCGCAGGCCGGGCTGTGGTGCCGGACGCCGAGGAAGGTGACGCCGCCGGGCGCCTCGACGGTGCTCACCCGGGCAGCAGGTGCCGGGCGTCGTGCACCGCCCGCCACTGCGCGCCGGAACGGCGGGACACCTGCTGTTCCAGGTAGCGCCGCAGCCGTGCCAGGTCCTCCGCGTCGTCCTTCGCGGCGGTGCCGGCCAGGCAGGCGACCAGGTCGGCGGCGTCGCCGGGTTCCCCGCGCAGGAACCAGCCGCGCAGCCCGACCGCGTGCGCCACCGACACCGCCTCGGCAGTGCTCATCACCGCCGACAACCGCTCCATCGCGTCGCCGCGTTCGGTGATCCCGGTCCGCAGCTCCCGGAACGTGGTGACCAGCACCTCCAGCAGGTCGCGCCGGGGCGGCGCGGCCACGCCGGAGCGGCGCAGCAACTCGCCCGCCTCGGCCTCGACCAGTTCCAGCTCGGTGCCGAGGTCGGGGATCGGGAAGACGGTCTCGAAGTTGAACCGCCGCTTCAGCGCGGCGCTCATCTCGTTGACGCCCCGGTCCCTGGTGTTCGCGGTGGCGATCACGTTGAAGCCCTCGCGGGCGAACACCATGGCGTCGGCGCCCGGCAGCTCCGAAATGGCGAGCACGCGGTCCGACAGCGGGGACAGCAGGCAGTCCTGCACCTCCAGCGGACAGCGGGTGATCTCCTCGAAGCGGACCACCCGCCCCTCGGCCATGCCGCGCAGCAGCGGCGCCGGCACCAGGGCGCGCGGCGACGGGCCGTCGGCGACGAGCAGCGCGTAGTTCCACGAGTAGCGGATCTGGTCCTCGGTGGTGGCCGCGCCGCCCTGGATGGTGAGCGTGGAGTCGCCGCTGACCGCGGCGGCGAGCAGCTCCGACAGCAGCGACTTGGCGGTGCCGGGCTCGCCGACGAGCATCAGGCCGCGGCTGGTCGCCAGCGCCACCAGCGCCCGGTCGATCAGCGACGGGTCGCCGACGAACTTGCGCCGGATCCCGGCGGCCTGGTCGCCGAGGATGAACCGGCGCGCGGCGCGCAGGCTCAGCCGCCAGCCGGGCGGACGCGGGTCGCTGTCGTTCGCGGCCAGCGCGGCCAGCTCGTCTGCGTACCGCACCTCGGCCGGAGGCCGCTGCGCTCGCTCGACGGCCGGAGGCCGCCGGGCCCCCTCGGCGGTCGGGTCGAGCGCGGTCACCGGGTCACCTCCGCCAGGTCGCGCAGCACCTCGGAGACGGTGACGTCGTCCAGGTCGCGCAGGCGGACCTTGCCGCCGCGCGGGAACCAGTCGCCGTACGGCACGTCGTTCACCCAGATCGCCTCGATCTTCTGGTCGGGGAACATGTCCACCACGCCGACAGCGATGCCGGGGTCGAGGTCGAGCACCACGGCCCGGCCCCCGGGGACCTCGCGGTCCAACCAGCTCTGGATGCCGGCGTCCTGCGGGGTGCCGCGCCGCCAGCCCCGCCGTTCCAGGCTCAGCAGCCGCCCGGCCGGGACCGTCACGCCCATGTGCCGCTGCAGCAGCGTCTCCCCGCGCTCGGCCTCGTCCAGCCGGTGCACCTCGCGGCCGAGCTGCGGGAAGGGCTGCAGGATCTCGTAGTCGGCGAAGACCTCCGCCCAGGCCGGCACCACCGTGCCGAGGTGCAGCGGGTGCGCGATGGTGACAGTGGCGTCGTCCAGCAGGACGTACGTCTCGTCGTCGACGTCGGCGAGCGTGCGGTCCTCGGCCACCCGGAACGCGGCGCCCACCCGGCCGGTGTCGTCCACTGTGGCCCAGACCAGCCGGCGCACGACGTGCCACAGCAGTGGGTGGGACAGGAAGTAGCGGCGGAAGTCCGCGGCGGGCCACTGCCGCCCGGTCACCATGGCCGCCTCGAACCGGCGGATCTGGTCGGCGGCGAGCGTACGCACGTCCTTCTTCAGGCCGGCGAAACGCTTGTACGCGGCGGGCGCCAGCGTGGCGTCGTCCCGGGCGCCGGGCTTGGGCAGGTCCTTGCGGCGGGCGCCCGTGCCGTCCACCACGTACGGCTTGAGCTGCTCGTCGAAGCCGACTGTGAACCGGCGCGGCCCGTAGTCGAGGACCAGGCTGCCGTCGGCGTCCAGCCCGAGGTCGGGCACCAGCCGGTCGCCGAGCTGCTCGGGCGTCAGGCCCAGCCCGTCGGCGACCTCGGTGACCTTGCGTGCCGCCTGTTCCCGCAGGCCCCGGAACTTCACCTTCTGCGAGATGCCGTACAGGTGCATCAGCGCCACGTCGGTGCCGATCTGCGCCAGCACCTCCAGGCCGGTCACCGCCCGCGCGTGCTGGCTCTCGCCCGGCCAGGCCCGGACCAGCGGCGCGAGCCGCCGGGCGGTCGAGTCGTCGCCGAGCAGCCCCAGCGCGGTGAACGCCCAGCCGTCCTTCGACGGCGCGCCGGCGGCCTGCCAACTCTCGAACAGCGCCCAGGCGAACTCCGCCAGGGAGTCGGTGTCACACGCCGCGCGGACGACCTCCACGCCCGGGTACGGCTCGCCGGGCGAGGAGATGGCAAGCATCGTGCAGAGGTGGCGTACCGCGTCGGCGGGCAGCGCCGCCGAACGGTCCCGCAGCAGCACCTGCGGCAGAACCGCCGGGTCCAGCCAGGCCGGCAGGCTCGGCATCCGGGCCGGAAGCTGGGCCAGCGGGTCCGCGTCGAGCATCACCGTCGCGGCGGCGAGCGCCGCCTCGCCGTGCTCCCCGGCCACGCCGAGGAGCACCGCACGGTGCTCCGCGGCGACCAGGCGCAGCGCGCGCTCGGCGGCGCGGCGGCGCGGGCCGGGAGTGCCCAGGGC
>NZ_JBXUOV010000284.1:0-4703 GCF_057196585.1 Micromonospora sp. ATLC20 | reverse complement strand
TCGGCGGCCAGCGCGGCGAGCCGGGCGAGCGCGTCGGCGGGGGAGACCGGGCGCAGGTCGGCGCGGCGGACCAGGTGGTGCCGGACCGTGCCGGTCAGGTCGACGACGCAGGCCGCCAGGTAGTCGACGTTCACCTCCAGGCCGAGCCCGGCCGGGCCGTCGGAGGCGAGCACCAGTCCGCGGGCCGGGCGGCCCGCCCCGGTACGCGGCTCCGGCTCCGCCTCGGCGACCAGCCGGCCGGCGATCAGGTCGTCCACCACGGCGGAGACGGTGGCCCGGGTCAGGCCGGTGTCGGCGGCGATCCCGGCGCGCGAGGGCGGCCGGTCGGCGGCGGCGATCCGCCGCAGCACCACCGCGAGGTTCAACTCGCGCAGGCTGCCCTGCCGGACCGCCCCGGCGGTGCTGGTGCTTGTCACCTCTTGACACTGCCACATCGCCGCCATTTAATTCAACCGCTGAACAAATCGCGGACGACACCACCACCTGGAGGTCTGCCATGGCACCCCGCCCCACCCCCGCGGACAAGTTCTCCTTCGGTCTCTGGACGGTGGGCTGGCCGGCCCGTGACCCGTTCGGCGACGCCACCCGCCCGGAGCTGGACGCCGTCGAGGCGGTGCACCGGCTCGCCGAGCGGGGCGCGTACGGCATCACCTTCCACGACGACGACCTGGTCCCGTTCGGCGCGGACGCCGCCACCCGCGACGCCCGGCTGAGCCGCTTCCGCAAGGCGCTCGACGAGACCGGCCTGGTCGTACCGATGGTCACCACCAACCTGTTCAACCACCCGGTGTTCAAGGACGGCGGCTTCACCAGCAACGACCGCGACGTACGCCGGTACGCGCTGCGCAAGGTGCTGCGCAACATCGACCTGGCCGCCGAGATGGGCGCGAAGACGTTCGTCATGTGGGGCGGCCGGGAGGGCGCCGAGTACGACGTCGCGAAGGACGTCCAGGCCGCGCTGGACCGCTACCGCGAAGCCGTCGACCTGCTCTGCGAGTACGTCGTCGACAACGGCTACGACCTGCGCTTCGCCCTGGAGCCCAAGCCGAACGAGCCCCGGGGCGACATCCTGCTCCCCACCGTCGGCCACGCGCTCGGCTTCATCTCCACGCTGGCCCGCCCGGAGATGGTCGGGCTCAACCCGGAGGTCGGGCACGAGCAGATGGCCGGGCTGAACTTCGCCCACGGCATCGCCCAGGCGCTCTGGCAGGGCAAGCTGTTCCACATCGACCTCAACGGCCAGCGCGGCATCAAGTACGACCAGGACCTGGTCTTCGGCCACGGCGACCTGCTCAACGCGTTCGCCCTGGTCGACCTGCTGGAGCACGGCGGCCCGAACGGCGGCCCGGCCTACGACGGCCCGCGCCACTTCGACTACAAGCCGTCCCGCACCGAGGACATGACCGGCGTGTGGGCCTCCGCCGAGGCGAACATGCGCACGTACCTGCTGCTCAAGGAGCGGGCCGCGGCGTTCCGCGCCGACCCGGAGGTGATCGAGGCGCTCGCCGCCGCCCGGGTGGCCGAGCTGGCCACCCCGACGCTCAACCCCGGTGAGGGCTACCGCGAGCTGCTGGCCGACCGGACCGCGTTCGAGGAGTTCGATCCGGAGGCCGCCGGGGCGAAGGGCTTCGGCTTCGTCCGGCTCAACCAGCTCGCCGTCGAGCACGTGCTCGGCGCGCGCTGAGGCGGGCCGCCATGCCGCTCGTCGCGGGGGTCGACTCGTCGACCCAGTCCTGCAAGGTGGTCGTCCGGGACGCGGAGACCGGCGAACTGGTCCGGCAGGGCCGCGCGCCGCACCCGCCCGGCACCGAGGTCGACCCGTACGCCTGGTGGGAGGCCCTGCGAGCGGCGGTGGCCGAGGCCGGCGGCCTGGCCGACGTGGCCGCCGTCTCGGTCGGCGGCCAGCAGCACGGCATGGTCTGCCTGGACGCCTCCGGTGAGGTGGTCCGCCCGGCGCTGCTGTGGAACGACACCCGGTCCGCCGACGCGGCCCGGGACCTGGTCGAGGAGGCCGGCGGCGGGGAGACCGGCCGCCGGTTCTGGGCCGAGGCGACCGGCGCGGTGCCAGTGGCCAGCTTCACCGCGACGAAGCTGCGGTGGCTGGCTCGGCACGAGCCGGACAACGCCGACCGGGTCGCCGCCGTCTGCCTGCCGCACGACTGGCTCACCTGGCGGCTCGCCGGCGCCCCCGGCCTGGACGCGCTGCGCACCGACCGGGGCGACGCCAGCGGCACCGGCTACTGGTCGCCGCGCACCGGCGAGTACCGGCTGGACCTGCTGGAACGGGCCTTCGGCCGGCGCGTGACGGTGCCGGTCGTGCTCGGCCCGGCCGAGGCGGCCGGGCACCTCGACCCGGCCGTGTTCGGCGGCGGCGCGGCGGGCCCGGTCCTGCTCGGGCCGGGCACCGGGGACAACGCCGCCGCGGCACTCGGCGCCGGAGCCGGCCCGGGCGACGTGATCGTCTCGATCGGCACCTCCGGCACCGTGTTCGCGGTGGCGGACACGCCTGCCGCCGATGCGAGCGGCGCGGTGGCCGGATTCGCCGACGCCACCGGCCGGTTCCTGCCGCTCGTGTGCACGCTCAACGCGGCCCGGGTGCTCGACGCCGCCGCGACGCTGCTCGGCGTCGACCTCGACACGTTCGGCGAACTGGCCCTGTCCGCCCCGCCCGGCGCGGACGGGCTGCTGCTCGTGCCGTACCTGGAAGGGGAGCGGACGCCGGACCGGCCGCACGCCACCGGCACCCTGCACGGCCTCACGCTCGGCACCTCGACCCCGGCGCACCTGGCCCGGGCCGCGGTGGAGGGCATGCTCTGCGGGCTGGCCGACGGCCTGGACGCGCTGATCGCGCAGGGCGCCCGCGCCGACCGGATCATCCTGGTCGGCGGCGGCGCCCGGTCCGCCGCGGTACGCCGGATCGCGCCGCAGGTCTTCGGCCGCCCGGTGGTGGTGCCGCCGCCCGGCGAGTACGTGGCGGACGGCGCGGCCCGGCAGGCCGCCTGGGTGACGCTCGGTGGCGGCACCCCGCCCGCCTGGTCCATCGGCGACACCGAGGAGTACACGGGCGAGGCGGTCCCCGCCATCCGCGAGCGCTACGCCGAGGCGCGGGGGTGACGCCGGCACGGGGGGTCGTGCTGCGCAGGTGACACGTACCTGATTTGCTGCCCGGCATGAAGGGCACCAGGATCTCCCGGCGCGGGAACGCGGCACACCGGTTCTACAGCGTCGTGGTCTTCGTGGTGCTCGCCTCGCTGGACAACGTGGCGATCGGCCTGGTGCCCCCGCTGTACGGGCCGATCTCCACCGCCCTCGACGTACCCCAGCGGATGCTCGGCCTGGTCACCGCCGTCAGCTTCCTGGTCAGCGCCGTGGCGGCGGTGGCCTGGGCGTACGTGGGGGACCGCACCAACCGCAAGCCGCTGCTCATGGTCGGCACGCTGCTCTGGGCCGCCGGCACCGCCGGCAGCGCGCTCGCCGGGGGGTACGCGACGTTCCTGATCGCGCAGTTCGTCGGCGCGGTCGGGCTCGGCGCGGTGGGCTCGGTCGGTTTCTCCGTGGTCACCGACCTGATCTCACCGCGCCGCCGCGGCCTGGTGATGAGCTTCTGGGGGCTGTCGCAGGGCGTCGGCACTCTGGCCGGGACGCTGCTCGGCGGCGTCCTCGGCGCGACCGACTGGCGGCGGCCGTTCCTGATGCTGACCGGTGTGGGCCTGGCCGCCACCGTGGCGTACCTGTTCACCTACGACATCCGGCGCGGGCAGAGCGAGCCGGAGCTGGCCGGGGCGATCGACGCCGGGAACGAGTACGACTACCGGATCAGCCGCGCCGACCTGCCCCGGATCCTGGCCCGCCGGACCAACCGCTGGCTGATCCTGCAGGGGCTGACCGCTCAGGCCGCGTTCGGCTCGCTGGTCTGGCTGCCGGTGCTGTTCAGCCAGCGGGCCGAGGCGCAGGGCTACTCACCGGCCACGGCCGTGGTGGTGGGCAGCGTCTTCGCCACCCTGTTCCAGCTCGGCGGCGTGCTGTCCATCGTGGGCGGGCTGGTGGGCGACGCGCTGCAACGGCGTACGCCGAGTGGCCGGGCCATGGTCGCTGCTGTCGGCATCCTCGCGGCGCTGCCGTTCTATCTGGTCCTGTTCTTCGTGCCGATCCGCATCGACGTGCCCGACGGCGCCGGTTCCGGCGCGGTGGTGACTGCCGTGCTGTCCAGCGTGCTGACCGAGCCGTCGGTGGGGCTGAGCCTGCTCACCGCCGTGGTGGCGCTGGCGCTGACGTCGGCGAACTCGCCGAACTGGTTCGCGCTGATCGCCGACGTCAACCCGCCCGAGCACCGGGGCACCGTCTACAGCCTGGGCAACCTGGTGAACGGCGTCGGCCGGGCGGCGGGCAACGGGCTGGTGGGGGTGGCGTTCGCCGGGTTGCGGGCGGCCTTCCCGCCGCCGCTGAACTACGCGGTCGGGCTGGCCGCGTTCCAGCTCTTCTTCATCCCGACCGGGATCATGTACTGGCTGGCCGCACGTACGTCGCCGCGGGACATCGCGCAGGTGCACGACCTGCTGCACGCCCGCGCCGACCGGCTGGAGGAAGGAAGGGCCCCTTCTTAACGGTGAGTGTTAAGTGAGTGTTTGAGAAGTGGTGGGGTCGGGCGGCGTGTCGTGTTGAAGGTGAGGGAAGGCCCTCGGTAGGTCCGGTGGTGTCGAGCC
>NZ_JBXUOV010000283.1:0-4714 GCF_057196585.1 Micromonospora sp. ATLC20 | reverse complement strand
GCGTTCACCCGCTGCGCCGGCGCAGCGTCGCGGCGGCCAGCACCAGCGCCGCCACCGCCGCCCCGGCCACGACCGCGACGTCCCGCCACATCGTCCCGGTCGGTTCGGCGTGCGCGCCGACCTCCTGCAACGCCTCGACCGCGTACGACAGCGGCAGCGCGTCGCTGATCGCCTGGAGCCAGCCGGCCATCTGGTCGCGCGGCACGAACAGGCCGCACAGCAGCAGTTGCGGCGCCACCACCACCGGCATGAACTGGACCGCCTGGAACTCGGTGCGGGCGAACGCCGAGCAGAACAACCCGAGCGCCACCGCGAGCACCGCGTTCACCCCGGCGATCAGCACGACCAGCCACGCGCTGCCCGCGGTCTCCAGCCCGAACACCCGGTACGCGACGAGCGAGGCGACAGTGGACTGGAGCACCCCGGCCAGGCCGAACGCGATGCCGTACCCGAACAGCAGGTCGAGCTTGCCCAGCGGCGTGGTGAGCAGACGCTCCAGCGTGCCGGTGGTGCGCTCGCGGAGCATGGCGATGCTGGTCACGAGGAACATGATGATGAACGGGAAGAAGCCCAGCATGATCAGGGCCACCCGGTCGAACGTGCTCGGCCCGCCGGGCGGGGCGGGCTGGTCGACGTACATGTAGTAGACGAGCGTGAGCAGCACCGACGGCACCACGACGAGCAGCGCCACGGTCCGCCGGTCGTGGCGGAGCTGGCGCAGGATGCGCCCGGTGGTGGCGGCCAGGATCCGTCCGTTCATCGCGCCTCTCCCTCGGCGTCGCGGATCAGGCGCAGGAACGCCTCTTCCAGGTCGTCGGTCCCGGTGGCGGCGCGGACCGCGGCCGGGGTGTCGTCGGCGACCAGCCGGCCCTCGCGGATCAGCAGCAGCCGGTCGCAGCGGGCGGCCTCGTCCATCACGTGGCTGGAGACCAGCAGCGTGGTGCCGTTCGCGGCCATCGCGTGGAACCGGGCCCACAGGTCGGCCCGCAGCACCGGGTCCTGGCCGACAGTGGGTTCGTCGAGGACGACGAGTTCCGGTTCGCCGACGAGCGCGCAGGCGAGCGAGGCGCGGCTGCGCTGACCGCCGGAGAGCGTGCCGACGAGCTGGTCGGCCGCCTCGGCGAGGCCGACGTCGGCCACCGCACGGTCGGCCTCGGCGCGGCCCCGGCCCTGGAGTACCGCGAAGTAGCGGGCGTTCTCCCGCACCGTCAGGTCGGCGTAGACGCTCGGCGCCTGGGTCAGGTAGCCCACCCGGCGGCGCAGGTCGGCCGAACCGGCCGGGCGGCCGAGCACGTCGACGGCACCGGAGCCGACCGTCTGCACGCCGACCACCGCGCGCATCAGCGTGGTCTTGCCGCTGCCGCTGGGCCCGAGCAACCCGGTCACCGTGCCCCGGGGCACCGCGCAGCTGATGCCGTGCAGCACCCGCCGTCCGCCCCGGTCGACCACCAGCTCGCGGACCGACACCGCGTCGTCCATGCTCGCCTCCATCAATTCATCACCCGTTGAACTCAACGGTAGGTGAATTCCGTCGGCAGGGCAATGAGGGACTTGACTTCGAGTGCGCTCGAACTGGAAGCCTGGAGGGCGTGGACATCAGCACGCGGGAGACGAGCCTCACCGTGGGTGAGGCGGCGGAACGGGTCGGCCTGACCACCTACACGCTGCGCTGGTACGAGCAGGAGGGCCTGGTGGGCCGCGTCGGGCGGGACTCGTCCGGTCGCCGGCGCTACACCGAGTCCGACGTCAACTGGCTGTTCCTGCTCACCCGGCTGCGGCGGACCGGGATGCCGGTACGCGACATGCGCCGCTACGCCGAGCTGGCCCGGCACGGGGACAGCACGCTCGGCGCGCGGCGGGCGCTGTTCGAGGCACACCGGGCCCGCGTACTGGCCCGGATGGCCGAGCTGGAGGAGGACCTGAAGGTCCTCGAACACAAGATCGACGCGTACCGCCGGGCGGAGGAGGAGTCGGGCTGACCGCGCCCGACGGCGGACAGGGAGTCCGGCACCGGAGGATCGGAGCTCGGCACCATGACGCGGTGGGTCCAGCTCCGTTGCCCGGAACCGGGTTCCTCGACGACTGGGCCGCCCGACTCCGGCAGGTCGCGGACCGACCGGTCGTCGGGATCATGCTGCGCGGCAGCCACGCCCGGCGGGCCGCCACCGAGCACAGCGACGTCGACGTGGACGTGCTCGTCGCCGCCGACGACGGACGCCCCGCCGGCGGAGCCCGGCAGCCCACGTCCCGCCGCGGCACCCCGTACGCGGCCCGGCGGGCGTACCTGGCCGAGTTCGGCGGCCGCCTCGTGCACGTCTCGGTGGCCGCCCGCGACATCCGCTCCTGGGTGCGCCGCCTGGGCCAGCCCGCCGACTGGGCGTTCGGGCTCCCGGTCACCGCGCCCGCCCGGCTGCTCTGGGCCGCGCCGGAATGGCGCCGCCGGATCGACCTGCCGGTGCTCTGCCAGCCCGCCGACGATCCGCGCCTGGAGGAGCTGATCGCGACGCTGGGCAAGGTCGCCGCGGCCCGGGCGGCCGACGACCCGGCCGGGGTCCGGCTCGCCGCGGCCGACCTGGCGCGGCTCTGTCCGTCGGTGCTGCGGCCGGCCAACCCGTCGGTACGCGTGGTGTCCCGCCGGGCCGCCCTGACCGCCGCGCTGGACCTGCCGGTCGCCCCGCCCGGCTACCGCGACGACATGCTGCTCTGCCTCGGCTCGCGCCCCGGCGACCCGGCCGAGGTCGGCGCCGCCGCCGGACGGCTGGTCACCGGCATCCTCCCGCTGATCCGCCCGTACGCCGACGAGATCGCCGCCACCCACGGCGCGGACCTGGCCGAGGCGCTCGCCGACGGCCGGGTGGACCGCTACCTCGCCCAGCTGGGCCGGGCCCTGGGGCCGGTGACGCCCGCCTCCCGGGACACGTCGGCGGTCCCCGGGCCGCGTGCGGGAGAATGGTCAACCGTGCCCGCCCCTGACGCGCCGCTGACCGGCGCCCCCACTCCCGGCCCGGCCCGGCCGTCCCGGCTCGACCCGGCCATCGCGGCCAAGCTCCGCCGCACCCCGGACGGCCTGGTCGCCGCCGTGGTCCGCGCCCACGACACGGGCGAGGTGCTGATGGTCGCCTGGATGGACGACGAGGCGCTGCACCGCACCCTCACCACCGGCCGGGCCACCTACTGGTCGCGCAGCCGCGCCGAGTACTGGGTCAAGGGCGCCACCTCCGGCAACCACCAGTACGTGCGCTCGGTGGCACTCGACTGCGACGGCGACGCGCTGCTGGTCAGCGTGGAGCAGGTCGGCGCGGCCTGCCACACCGGGCAGCGCACCTGCTTCTTCACCGAACTGCCGGTCAGCTCCCCGGAGGTGACCCCGTGACCGACGGCACCGTCAGCCCGGACCGGTCCACCTTCGCCGGCCTGGCCGCCCGCTGGCGGGTCGTACCGGTGACCCGGCGGCTGCTCGCCGACGCGGAGACGCCGGTCGGGGTCTACCGCAAGCTGGCCGGTGGTCCCGGCACGTTCCTGCTGGAGTCCGCGGAGCAGGGCGTCGGCTCGGCCGGCACCGCCTGGTCGCGCTACTCGTTCATCGGCGTCCGCAGCAGCGCCACGCTGACCGAGCGCGACGGCGCGGCGAGCTGGACCGGCACCCCGCCCGCCGGGGTGCCCACCGGCGGCGACCCGGTCACCGTGCTGCGTGAGACGGTCGACGCGCTCGCCGGGCCGGGCTGGGATCCGGCCGGTGACATGCCGCCGCTGACCGGTGGCCTGGTCGGCTACCTCGCCTACGACCTGGTCCGCCGCTTCGAGCGCCTGCCCGAGCTGACCGAGGACGAGCTGGACGTACCCGAGCTGGGCATGATGCTCGCGACCGACCTGGTGGTCCTCGACCACTACGAGGGCTCCGCGATCCTGGTCGCCAACGCGGTGCTGCCGCCGCTCGACGACCCCGACCGGGCGGAGCTGGTGGAGGCCGCGTACCACCACGCCGTCGGCCGCCTCGACGCGATGACCAGCGCGCTGTCCCGACCGATTCCGCCCATGGTCTCGACAGTGGACCGGCCCGGCGTCGGTGAGGTGGTCAGCCGCACCCCCGAGGGCGGCTACCCGAAGGCGGTGGAGACGGCCAAGGAGGCGATCCGGGCCGGCGAGTGCTTCCAGATCGTGCTCAGCCAGCGCTTCGAGCGCCCCACCGACGCCGACCCGCTCGACGTCTACCGGGTGCTGCGCACCACCAACCCCAGCCCGTACATGTACCTGCTGCGCTTCGACGGCTTCGACATCGTCGGCTCGTCGCCGGAGGCGCACCTCAAGGTCAGCGCCGGCCCGGACGGGCGGCGGCGGGCCCTGCTGCACCCGATCGCCGGCACCCGCCCGCGCGGCGGCTCCCCGGACGGCGACGCCAAGCTCGCCGCCGAGCTGCTCGCCGACCCCAAGGAACGCGCCGAGCACGTGATGCTCGTCGACCTGGGCCGCAACGACCTGGGCCGGGTGTGCCGGCCGGGCACCGTCGAGGTGCCCGAGTTCGCCACCATCGAGCGGTACAGCCACGTCATGCACATCGTCTCCACCGTCGTCGGGGAGCTGCGCGACGACCGCACCGCGTTCGACGCGCTGGCCGCGACGTTCCCGGCCGGTCCGCTCCGCCGCGCGGCGCCAAGGTGTTCCGGCAGTAGATGGCCAGGTGCTGCTCGACCGACCGCTCCATCGTGAAGACGCT
>NZ_JBXUOV010000282.1:0-4740 GCF_057196585.1 Micromonospora sp. ATLC20 | reverse complement strand
AGCGCGGTCAGCGCGAGCGCCACGCCCCGGCGCGGGCCACGTCGGCGGACGCGGGCCGGCCGGGAGCGCGGCACGGCCCACACCGGCCGGATCCGCATCGACAGCTCCCCGGACGCGGGCGGCCCGACGCCGCCCCCGACCGGTCAACGAGCGCCGGGCCGGTCACGACGCGCGGTCAGCTCGGGGTGGCGAAGACCTGCGTCCAGTACGGCCCGTTGCTGCGCGCCACACCCACCCCGATCTGGGTGTACGAGCAGTTGAGGATGTTCTTCCGGTGGCCCTCGGAGTTCATCCAGCCCTCCATGACCGCCGCCGGGGTCTGGTAGTTCCAGGCCACGTTCTCGCCCACCATGCGGTAGCTGTAGCCGGCGGCCTTGACCCGGTCCCAGGGCTGGCTGCCGTCGCTGCCCGTGTGGTCCATCTTCTGGTGGTCGGCCTGGTCCTGGCTGTGCCGCTGGGCGGCCAGGTTCAGCTTGGCGTTGACGGTGAGCGCCTTGCAGCCGGCCTTCGCCCGCTCCTGGTTCACGATCGTGACGACCTTCTGGAGCTCGGCGCTCAGCCCGGTCGTGGCGGTGGCCTTGGTGCTCGTGGAGCCGCCGCTGGACCCGCCACTGCTCGACCCGCCGCCGCCCGGGGCGCTGCTGCGCTCCTGCTGCCGCGACGGGGCGGTGCTGCGGCTCGGCTTCGGGGTGGCCTTCTTCGTCGGGCTCGGCGCGGCGGTGGTCGGTACGGCGGACGGGCTCGCCGACTCCGGCGCGGGTGCGTCATCGGTCCCGTCGGGCGCCTGCGGCGCGGCGGCCACCGGCGCGTCGGCGGAGGTGCGCTTCGTGCCCTGGTCGTCGCCGGGCAGCAGGACGGCGCCCACGCCGAGGCTCACCACGAGCGTCGCCGCGGCGGCGGCCCCGCCGATCACGAGTGGCCGGGACAGGCGCCGCTTCGGGCGCCGCCGGTCGTCGGCCGGGGTGTCGGTCGCCGGCTGCCAGGTCGTGGTGGGCTGCTCCCAGCCACCGGCCGGCTGCTCGTGCCCCGGCCAGGCGGCGGGCTGTTCCCGGCCCTGCCACGCGGGCTCCTGGCCGTGCCATGCGGTGGTCGGCTGCTCCTCGCCGTTCCACCGGTCCCGGGGAGCCGGGGGCGCGTTCTCCGGACCGTAGCCCGCAGGGGCCGGGCCGGCGGGCGGCCGCTGCGCGGCGTCCCCGAACAGGTACGACGACCGCGGCTCGGGCCGGTCGCTGAGCCACGCCGGACCCTCGTCGGTCGGCGGCTCGGGACGCCGGCGGGCGTCCTCCGGTTCGATCGGGTCGTTCCAGCGGTACACGCCTGTCCCCTCCACGGGTCGGTTGCGGGCCCGGGTGACGCTACGGGCGCGCTCCGAGCTGCGGCAACGTGGCTAAGAAAGAGTTAAGGCGAAGCCGGCGCCGAGGATGAGTCGTTCACGCATTTCCGGCGTACAGTAAAGGCGTCCGGACAGAGCGTGTCCGCGCCTTCTGGCAGCCCTCCGGCGAGTGGACCGGCCGACGTGGAGATGATCTACGGCCTTGGTCAACTTGACGAAGGAGGGGTTTTCGGCTCAATATGTAGGTGTCGCCAGTCGCGCCCAGCCATGCCCCGATGCAGTGGGAATGGCAGCCGCGAACATCATGGGCGCGCGTTGGCCGGCCTTTCCAGCAGCGCACATCAAGGAGTCAGCATGGCGAAGGCCCTCTACGGCCACGTAAGTGCAGCGCCCGACCGGCGTCTGCTCGACGAGGTCACCCGACTGCGTGCCAGGGTTCAGGCACTGGAGTTCGAGATCACGCGTCTGCGCGCCGACAACGATCGGCTTGCGGCGGCAGCGGCGGAGGCCGATGACCTCCTCCGTCTGGCCGAGCCCGCACTGACCTGATCTCCAGTTGTCGGAAAACTGAATCGCACCACACCGAAAAGCGCGCCGACACTCAAGTGCCGGCGCGCAGCCATGTGCGGACCCCTTTTCGTCGCAGCCGTCGCAATTCTCGATCTTGCGGAAGCGCCCGGAATTGCGCCCGGTAATTGTGATCATGCATTTCCGTCCCGTCCGCGACGGCCGGGCGGAAAGCGGACAGCCGGGGCGGCGGGTGGGTCGCGTGGCGGCGGCGCCCCGGTCCCGGGTTAGTCTGCGGGTTCACCAGGTCCGCGCAGCCGGCGACGGTACGGCGGCCACCGGACGAGGATCGAGAAGGTGCATCTCAAGAGCCTGACGGTGAAGGGCTTCAAATCCTTCGCCTCCGCCACGACGTTGAAGCTGGAGCCCGGGATCACCTGCGTGGTGGGCCCGAACGGCTCCGGCAAGTCCAACGTCGTCGACGCCATCGCCTGGGTGCTCGGCGAGCAGGGCGCCAAGGCGCTGCGCGGCGGCAAGATGGAGGACGTCATCTTCGCCGGCACCGCCGGGCGGGCGCCGCTGGGCCGGGCCGAGGTCACCCTCACCATCGACAACACCGACGGCGCGCTGCCGATCGAGTACACCGAGGTCTCCATCACCCGCCGGATGTTCCGCTCCGGCGAGAGCGAGTACGAGATCAACGGCGACTCCTGCCGCCTGCTCGACATCCAGGAGCTGCTGTCCGACTCGGGCATCGGCCGGGAGATGCACATCATCGTCGGGCAGGGCCGGCTCGACGGCATGCTGCACGCCAAGCCGGAGGACCGGCGCGCGTTCATCGAGGAGGCGGCGGGCGTCCTCAAGCACCGCAAGCGCAAGGAGAAGGCGCTGCGGAAGCTCGACGCGATGCAGACCAACCTCAACCGCCTGACCGACCTCACCGCCGAGCTGCGCCGCCAGCTCAAGCCGCTGGGCCGGCAGGCCGAGGTGGCCCGCCGCGCCGCCGGCATCCAGGCCAACCTGCGCGACGCCCGGCTGCGGCTGCTTGCCGACGACCTGCACACGTTGCGGACCACACTGGACAAGGAGATCGCCGACGAGACCGCGCTGCGCGAGCGGCGCGAGCTGATCGAGGCCGAGCACGGCGAGGTGCAGGGCCGCCTCGGCGAGCTGGAGGCGGCGCTGGCCGAGGACGCGCCGCTGCTCGCGGCGGCGCAGGACACCTGGTACCGCCTCTCCGCGCTCCAGGAGCGGTTCCGCTCGATCGAGCAGCTGGCCCGGGAGCGGCTGCGTCACCTCAGCGCGGCCGGCGACGACGAGCGCCCCGGCCGCGACCCGGAGCAACTGGAGGCGGAGTCGCGGCGGGTCCGCGAGCAGGAGGAGGAGCTGCGGGCCGCGCTCACCGACGACCAGATCCGGCTGGCCGAGGCGGTCGAGCACCGCCAGGAACTGGAACGCCAGCTCGCCGCCGCCGAACGGGAACTGGTCGCCGCGGCCAAGGCGATCGCCGACCGGCGGGAAGGGCTGGCCCGCCTCACCGGGCAGGTCAACTCCGCCCGAGCGCGGACCACGAGCGCCGGCGAGGAGATCGAACGGCTCGCCGCCGCGCACACCGACGCGATGGGCCGGGCCGAGAAGGCGCAGGCCGACCTGGACGCGGTCGCCGAACAGTCGACCGAGGCGGACCGGGACAACGCCGACCTGGACGCCCGGCACGACGAGGCGGTGGCCGTACACGAGCGGGCCCAGGCCGCGGTGCGCAGCCTCGCCGACGGGGAGCGCGCCGCCGAGAAGGACGCCGCCACCTGGAAGGCCCGCGAGGAGGCGCTCGCCATGGGCCTGCGCCGCAAGGACGGCGCCGGGGAACTGCTGGCCCGCGCCGACCAGGTGCCCGGCCTGCTCGGCAGCCTCGCCGGGCTGCTCACCGTCGCGCCCGGTGACGAGGCGGCGCTCGCCGCCGCGCTGGGCGGCCTGGCCGACGCGGTGGCGGTCAGCGGCGTGGACGAGGCGGTCGAGGCGATGCGGCTGCTCAAGATCTCCGACGCCGGCCGGGCCGGGCTGCTGGTCGGCAGCCCCGCCGGACCGGGCATGGACGGGCCCGCCGACGCGCTGCGCCCGAAGCTGCCCGAGGGCGCCCGCTGGGCCCCGGACCTGGTGGAGTGCTCGCCCGCGATCCGTCCCGCCGTGCACCGGGCGCTGCGCGACGTGGCGCTCGTCGACGACCTGGCCGCCGCGTCCGCGCTCGTCGCCGCGAACCCGGAGCTGCGCGCGGTCACCCCTGACGGCGACGTGGTCGGTGCGTACGCGGCGGCGGGCGGGTCGGCCAAGGCGCCCAGCTTCATCGAGGTGCAGGCCGCCGTCGAGGAGGCGCGGGCCAACCGGGCCACCGCCGAACGCTCCGCCGCCGAGCTACGTGAACAGCTCGCCGAGGCGCGCGCCGAGGTGGCCGCCGCCAAGGAGGCGGTGCAGCACGCCGCCGCCGCGAAGCGGGAGGCGGAGAGCCACCGCAACGCCGCCGCCCGCCGCCTCGCCGAACTGGGCGCTGCCGCCCGCTCCGCCAAGGCGGAGACCGACCGGCTCGGCGAGTCCCGGGCCCGCGCCGAGGCGGCCCGGGAACGGGACCTCGCGGCGCTGGCCGAGCTGGAGGAACGGCTGCGGCTGGCCGAGGCCACCCCGATCGACGCCGAACCGTCCACCGAGGAACGCGACCAGCTCGCCGCCATGGTGCCGCAGGCACGGCAGAACGAGATGGAGGTCCGGCTCGCGGTGCGTACCGCCGAGGAGCGGGTGGCCTCGATCGCCGGGCGGGCCGACTCGCTGGCCCGGCAGGCCACCGCCGAACGGGCGGCGCGGGAGCGCGCCGCGGCCCGGCGCGCGGCCCGCACGCGCGGCGCCCAGAT
>NZ_JBXUOV010000281.1:0-4780 GCF_057196585.1 Micromonospora sp. ATLC20 | reverse complement strand
AGCCGGCGCTGATCGCGGCGACGCGTTCGGCGTCCGCGCGCGCCTGGGCGCCGGTGCGGGCGGCGGACGCGGGCACGATCGCGGCGACCGGCCGGGGATCGCCGTCGCGGGTGACGACTGTGACGGTGTCGGTCAGCTCGGCCAGGGAGACGAGCTGGGTGAGCCGGGTGCGGACCTCGCGCAGCGGCAGGGCGCGCGGCTGGGGGGACCGGTCGGCCAGTGCGGGGACAGCCATGGACAGATGTTCACGTCCGGGTACGACAATTTCGGCGGTCAGCCGGTCCACTCCGGCGCCAGCACGGACCAGACCTCCAGGTCGGCGCGGCCGTCGGGCGTCGGTGCGGCGCCGCGCATGACGCCGTCGCGGCTCATGCCGAGCCGCCGCGCCACGGCGACGCTACGGTCGTTGCCGGCCTTCGTGACCCACTCGACGCGGTGGATGCCGCGCTCCCGCACCGCCCAGTCGATGACGAAGCGGGCGGCGCGGGTGACCAGGCCCTGCCCCTCGGCGCCGGGTTCCAGCCAGCAGCCCGCCTCGCACACCCCGCGTTCGGTGCTCAGCGACACGAACAGCACGCCACCGACGAGCGTGCCGCGCTGCCAGATGCCCCAGATGCCGCCGTCGTCGCGGGCCCACCGGTCGGCGTACGCCTGGAGGACCTTGCGGGCCGACGCGGCGTCGGTGGCGACGAAGGACGCGCCGACCCAGGGCGAGATGTGGTCGCGGCAGCGGTCGAGGTTGGCCAGGAACTCGTCGGCGTGCCAGGGCGACAGTGGACGCAGCTCGGCGTCGTCGGTGAGGGCGTGGGCGAACATCCGAGGAAGCTAGCAGGACCGTCCCACTTTTGTCGGTCGGTCCCTCTACGGTCTGCGCCGTGAACGCCGTCCAGACGTACCGATACCTTCAGCCGTCCGCGCTGCGCGCCGCCGGTCTCGATCTGCAGACCTGCGGCGGCCCGGCGGCCAACCCGCGCTTCTTCGCCGGGTTCCTCACCGCCGCGGCCGCGTCGGCGGCCGGGCTGCTCGCCGTCGCCGAGGTGGCCCGCACCCGCTACCACCAGCCGGTCAACCCGGCCAGCCTGGACCCGGTGGTGACCGGCAGCCGCGGTCGCCTGCGGTTCGAGTCGTTCTCCGGCTGCTGCGGGGTGTACGCGCGGATGGACGTGCTGCCGGCCGGGCTGGACGGGGAGATCAGCGGCCACGGCACCACTAACGTGGATGTGAACCCGCCGCTGCGGGAGGCGCTGGCCCGGGTGGGTGGCATCGAGCCGCTGCACGTGGCGGTCGGCCCGGACGACCTGACGGTCTCCACCATGGACGGCTCGGTGGTCGAGCGGAAGGTGCCGCTGCCCGGCCGCTGGCTGCGCGGCTTCGCCGAGGTGCACGTGCTCACCGCCGGCTTCGAGCCGCGCGCCGAGATCGCGGCGGCGGAGGCGGCGGCGTTCCTGCGCCGGCTGCCTGCCGCGAACGACCGCAGTGTGCTGTGGGCGGTGCCCGCCGGGCGTACTCTGCGGCTGACCTCCCGCCCGGTGCCGGGCGCTGTCTGCCTGGCCGGCGCGGGCCGGCTCGCGGCGCTGCGCGGCGTGCTGCGCCACGCGCGCACCCTGCGGGTGTACGGCCCGGCGGTGCGCGCCGGGTCGCCGGCCGTGCCGAGCACCTGGGAGCTGGACACAGGGGCGCTGCGGGTGTCGCTGACGCTGTCCCCCGAGCCGTACCGGGGGTTCTCCGGTGAGGGCGCCGCACTGGCGGCGCTCGCCGGTGACGACGTGGTCGACGACGCGGAGCTGGTGGGCGCGCTGCTCAACTGGGATCCGGCGATCGACGTGGCCGCGCTGGCCGACGCCGCCGCGCTGCCCGACGAGCGGGTGCGGGCCGCGCTCGCCCAGCTGGGCACCGCCGGGCGGGTCGGGTACGACGTGGCGGACGGGGCGTACTTCCACCGGGTGATGCCCTATGACGCGGGCCGCGCGGAGCGGGACAACCCACGGCTGGTCGGCGCGCGGGCGCTGGTCGAGCGCGGCGCAGTCGAGCGCGACGGCGAGGACGCGACGGTCCGCACCGACGCCGAGACCTACCGGGTACGACGGCACCCGGACGGCGCGTACTCCTGTTCCTGCCGCTGGTGGGCGCGGCACCGCGGGCAGCGGGGGCCGTGCCGGCACGCGCTGGCGGTGTCGATGGTCGCGGCGCCGGTGGGGGCGCTGTCGTGACCGGCTTCGTCGAGGCGGTGGTGCACGGCCGGATGTCGCAGGTCCGGTCGGCCCTGGCCGGGTTGGACGAGCCAGCCCGGCGGGCGCTCGGCGACGAGCTGGTCGCCGATGTGCGCCGCAGGCGGGACGCCTGGTGGTGGCAGGGCGAGGCGGCGACGCTGGCGGTCGCAGCGGTGGGCACGCTGAGCACGCCGACGAAGGTGGCCGCGCTGCTCGGCCGCCGTTCGGTCTGGCTGAGCGGCGTCGACGCGGCGCCGGTGGTCGACGTCGCCCGGGAGCGCGGGGTGACCTGGCTGCCCGACGTGGCGTACAAGCTGGCCGACCGGCTGCCCCGGGACCGGATGGTCGCGGGCTGGCGGTTCGTCGCCGGCCTCCTGCTGGCCGAGAAGGCGCCGCCGCCGACCGCTGACGACTTCGTGCGTGGCTGGGCCGCGGCGCAGGGCTGGCCGGATCCGCGCGGGACGCGCCTGCCGACTGTGGACCGGCTGCGCGCGGACCCGTTCCTCGACGCGCTGTTGCCGCGCCTGTTCGAGGTGGACGGCGTGGGCACCGAACTGGCCCGCGGCGACGGCGCGGGCACGGACTCGGATGCGCTGCCCCGGGCGCTGGTGGCGCTGGCGGCGGAGGGCCGGCTCGACCGGGCGGTCCTGCTCAACGGCGTCCTCGGCCGGCTGCTGCGCGGCGACCGCCCGGACGCACTGCGCCCGTTCCTGGTCCTGCACGACCTGCTGGCACCGACCCCGGACGAGGTGGCGGTGCGGTCGAGCGCCTATCTGCGGCTGCTCGCCGACGGTCCCGGGCCGGTGGCCCGCGCCGCCCAGCGGACGCTGCGGCAGGCCGGTGACGCCGCCGAGCCGGAGGCGCTGTGGGAGGCCGCCCGGACGGTGCTGGCCCGGCCGGAGAAGGCACTGGTCCGGGCGCAGGTGTCCTGGCTCGACCGGCTGGCCCGGCAGCACCCGGACCAGGCTGCGGAGATCGGCGCGGTGCTCGCCGTGGCGGCTGGCCATCCCGACGCCGGCCTGCGCGAGCGGGCGCTGGCGCTGGCGGCGCGCCACGGTCACCGGCCGGTGGCCTTGGCCACTGTGGCCGAGGCCCGCGACGACCTGCCGCCGCCGCTGCCGGCGGCGGCCGCGCCGCCGCCGATCCAGAACGTGGACGAACTGGTGGAGGAGATCGCGGCGTCGCTCGGCCGGCGCTGGCCCGCGCTGACGGCGGAACGCGTCATGGACGGCCTGGTCCGGCTCGGCACCGCCGACCGCGAGCGGCTCGCGGCGGCGCTGCTGCCTGTGGTACGCCGCGAGCAGGTCGGCGCGTACGACCATCCCTGGTCGGTGTTCAACATCTCGATCCAGATGCACGGGCTCCTGCTGGCCGTCTGCGGCGACGCCGAGGCGGCGACCCGCCGCGACCAGTGGAGCACGCTGCTGACCGAGTCCCGCCCACGCGCGCCGCTGCCGTTCCGGGGTGGTCCGCCGGTGCCGGCCACACGCCGGCCCGCGCCCGTCCAGCTCGCCTGCGCCCGCCTGGCCGAGATCGGGCAGCGGCTGGACGGCCGCGACGACCCGGGCCTGCTGTCCACGCCGACCTCGGTCACCGGGGCGATCGAGCCGGTGGCGCTCTACGAACGGCTGGCCGCGCTGGGTGACCGTCCGGTGTGGCGCTGGGATCTCGCGCAGGCCCTGCTGCGCCTGCCGGCCGGCGTCGACGGGCCACTTGCCGAACGTGCCGCGGCGCTGCGCACGCCGGCCGGCGACGAGCTGGCCCGCTGGCTGCGCGGCGCCGCCGTGCCGGCCCCGGCGCAGCAGGTGGTGACGGTGGGCCGGAGGGCGCGGTCGGCCGGGTACGACTGGGGCTACGACCGGCTACCCGAGGGCCGGACGCTCGTCGCGCTCACCCCGCCGGACGGCGTCGAGGACCGGCTCGGCCTGCTCACCCTGACCCCCACGCCGATCGGCCGGTGGACCGACGGCTGGGGTGACGTCTGGCCGGCCGTCCTGCCCGGGCACCGGGGCGTGGTCGCCGCCCACCTGCTGCCCGAGGTGGCCGGCGCGGCGCAGGAGGACACCCTCGGGCACGCCGCCGCCCTGCCGGTGCTGGCCGAGTGCACGGGCGCGGGCGGACCGGCCCTCGACCTCGCGCTGGCCTACGGGTTGTGCGCCCGCCACGAGGCGGACCGGGTGGCCGCGCTCGACGCGGTGCTGATCCTGGCCGCCGCCGGTGACCTGGACGCGCCGGCGACCGGCGGGCACCTCGGCACGCTGGCGGCCGGCGGGCAGGTGACGCTGACCCGGGCGGTCACGCCGCTGCGCGACGCGGTGGCGGCGGGTGCTCCGCTGAGCGTGTGGCGGCTGCTCGCCGCGGCGTTGCCGCCGTTGCTGACCGCGCCGACGCCGCCCCGGGGCACGCCGGACCTGCTGGCGGTGGCAGCGGAAGCGGCGACCGCGACGGGTGTCCGGATCGAGGTACCCGGACTGGCCGACGTGGTGGCGCGGGGCGGCGGCAGCCGACTGGTCGCCGAGGCCCGCCGGCTCGCCGCCACCCTGGCCGCCTGAACCGGGGCCGCACCGTCC
>NZ_JBXUOV010000280.1:0-4791 GCF_057196585.1 Micromonospora sp. ATLC20 | reverse complement strand
GCGCGGCGGCGACCCGGCCGGTGCCGCAGCCGGCGTCCAGGACGCGCGCGCCGGGCGGCACGAGCGCGTCGAGCAGCCGCGCCTCACCGGACAGGTCGGCGCCCTCGGCGGCGAGCTGACGGAACCGGTCCACGTACCACTGCGAGTGGCCGGGGTTCGTGTCGGTCACCCAGCGGGTCGGCTTGCCCATGAGACCACCGTAGCTGATCTTGTGACGGCGGGTCAGGCGAGTGCCAGGAACGTGCCGGCGGCGAGCGGCCCGCCGAGCGCGACGCCGGCCAGCACCTGCGGCCAGGTGTGGTCGCCGAGCCGTACCCGGGACCACCCGACGGCCGCGACGAGCACCCAGCCGAGGTTCGCGGCCGGGCCGGCCAGCGGCACCAGCACGGCGACCGTGGCGGCGGCGACCGCCGCGTGGATGCTCAGCTTCCACCAGTGGTTCACCAGCGCGCAGGCCGCGCCGACCACGAAGACCACGACGATCACGGCGAACAGTTCGGCCGGCGCGCGGACCGCCGCCAGCAGCAGCAACCCGGCCGCGACCGAGGCCAGCCCGATCGACAGCGGCCGGGCCCGCTGCGTGCGGTCGCCGACGTGCCGGTCGGTCAGGCGTCCCCGGCGTACGCCGTGCGCGAGCACGCCGATCGGGATGACGGCGCAGAAGGTCAGCGCGATGCCGCCCCAGAGCAGGAACTGGCCCGCCGAGCGGCTGACCCGGGCGGCGGCGATCAGCGGCAGCGCGGTGACCAGGACGGTCGGGGCGAGCGCCTCGGTGAGCAGCCGGGCCGCCCGTGCGCCGCCCCGGCGCTCCCGTGATGCTCGCACCCGATCATCCTGGCACGGACGCTCAGCCCTTCTCGGCCCCGCTGGTGAGTCCCTCGGTGAGCAGGCGTTCCCCGGCGAAGAACAGCACCACGATCGGCAGCGTGAGGATGACCGATCCGGCCATCAGCACCGTCTTGGGCACCTCGACGCCGTCGGCGAGCAGCGACAGCCCCAGCGACACGGTCCACCGGTCCGGCCGGTCGACCAGGAACAGCAGCGCGAACAGGTACTCGTTCCACGCGATCATGAAGTCGTACAGCGCGACGGCCATCACCGACGGGGCCGCGAGGGGCAGGCTGACCCGGCGGATGATGCCGAGCCGGCCCGCGCCGTCGATCGCCGCCGACTCCTCCAGGCTGACCGGAATCGTCTCGAAGTAGTTCTTCAGCATGTAGACCGACACCGGCAGCGTCTGCGAGATGTAGACGAGCACCAGTCCGGTCAGCGACCCGCGCAACCCGGCCCGGGTGAAGACCACGAACAGCGGGATCGCGATGACGATCGACGGGAACAGGTAGACCGCCAGGAACAGCGCGCTGACCTGCCGGCGGCCGAAGAACCGCAGGCGGGACACCGCGTACGCGCCGGGGATGGCGATCACCAGGGTGAGCGCGGTGGCGGCCAGCGCCACCAGGCCGCTGTTGCGGATGAACGTGAGGAAGCCCTGGCCGCCGTCGGAGACGGACTTCAGCACCTCGGCGTACGTGGCGACGGTCAGCTCGCCGAACGGCACCCAGAGCGAACCGGGCTCCAGCAGCAGGCGTTCGATCGGGCGTACCGACAGCACCAGCATGTACCAGAACGGCAGCAGCGTGACCACCAGGAACCCGGCGATCACCAGCCGGCGCAGCCAGCGCAGGCTCACCGTCTCGATCCGGTCCCGGTCCATCACGCCTCCCGTCGCGCGCCGAAGAAGCGCAGGTAGATCGCCACGAACACGAGCAGCACCACGGCGAGCACGACGGCCTGGGCGGCGGCCGCGCCGATGTCGGTGCGGGCGGTGAGGAACTGGTAGACCCGGACGCTCACCACCTCGGTGCCGGCCGCGCCGCCGGTGAGCAGGTAGACGTCGTCGAACTTGTTGAACGTCATGATGAAGCGGAGCACGCCGATCAGCGCGATCACCGGCATGAGCTGCGGCAGCAGGATGTGCCGGAACCGCTGGGTGGGTGTGGCCCCGTCGACCCGGGCGGCCTCCTCCAGCTCGCCGGGCACCGCTTGGAGCCGCGCGAGCAGGAACAGGAACGCGAACGGGAAGTAGCGCCACGCCTCGAACGCGATGACCGTCCACAGCGCGGTGGACTCCTGGGACAGGAACGGCACCGGCTGATCCCAGCCGAGGAAGCGCCGCCCCCAGTCGTTGACGATGCCGAGCTGCGGGTCCAGCATCACCTGCCAGACGAACGTCATGGCGACCACCGGCGCCACGTACGGCAGCAGCATCGACGCGCGGACCAGCGTGCGGCCGCGGAACGGCCCGCGTACCGCGAGCGCCGCCACCAGGCCCACCACGATCGAGCCGGCGGTGCCGCCGACGCTGTAGAGCACAGTGGTCCAGAGCGTGTCGGCGAACCCGGGCGTGTGCAGCACCCGGTCGATGTTGTCCAGCGTCAGCTCGCCGAACAGGCCGGTCTTGCGCAGTGTCGCCAGGCGTACCCGCTGGAAGGCCAGCACCACCGTCCAGACGATGGGTATGCCGATCACCGCGACCACGACGAGCAGGGTCGGGCTGACCAGCGCGAGCCCGGCGCGGGACTCGCGGCGGCGAAGTGTCAGCGGACGTCGGCCGGGTCGGCGGGACCGCTCCGGGGTGGGGGAGCGGCCGGCCTCCGGCGCGGTGGTGGTCAATTGACGCCCTTGGCTATCGCCTCGACGTCCTTACGGGCGCGTTCGGCGGCGGCACGGGCGTCGGACTTGCCGCCGACGACGTCGGCGAGCGCCTTGGGTACGGGAAGCTCACCGAGGATGGCGCCGACGAGCTTGCCCTGGTTCTCGGTCAGGCCCCAGCGCTGGAACGTGTCCGGACTCTTCCGCAGGGTGGCGAGCACGTCCTCGCCGTACACCTCGGACAGCGGCTTCTTGGTGTCCACGCCGGCCGGGCTGGTGTTCCAGGCGGTCCGGAACTTCTGCTTGTCCTCTCGCGTGCCGGTGCGCACCGGGAAGCGGCCCTCGGGGGACATGCCGAACCAGCGCGGGTAGCCGTCGGAGAGCATGTACTCCACGAACGACTTCGCCGGGTCGGCCGCGCCGTCGAGCACGGCCCAGGAGCTGACCTCGCCGTACTGGGCCGGTTCGGTGCCGTTCGGGCCCTTGATCGCGGTGACGAAGCCGCTGTTCTTGGCCAGCCAGGCCGGGTCGGACTGGCACTGCGGGCAGGTGGGCCGGGCATCGGCGCGCAGCCCGGCCAGCTCGTCGAGGATGAACGGCGACCAGATCAGCATGGCCGCCTTGCCGGCGAAGTAGGTGGCCCGGGTGGTGTCGACGTCCTGGGCGCCCTTCACCGAATTGTTCCGCATCAGGTCGCCGTAGAAGCGGAACGCCTCGACGCACTCGGGGGAGTCGAGCGTGACCTTCCCGGAGTCGTCGGTGAGCCGGCAGTTGTTCGCCAGCGCCAGGTGCTCGAACGTCTGCTGGGTGAACACGTCGCCGGGGGAGGTGGCCGCGGTGATACCGGCGACGCCGCCGGTGTTCAGCTTCGCCGCCGCGGCGGCGATCTTCTCGTACGTGTCGGGCGCCGGCAGGCCGGCGGCGGCGAACAGGTCCTTGCGGTAGACGAGTAGCTGGCCCCACCCGTCGCTCGGTACGGCGAGCTGTGCGCCGCCGTCGCTGGTGAGTTCCAGCGCGCGGGGCGTGAACGTGTCCCGGCCGAGCCGGTCGACGACGGCGGCGTTGGCGTCGGCGTCGAGGAGTTCGTTCGCGGACAGCGTGCGCACCCCGGCCAGCGAGACCGAGCCGACCACGTCGGGCAGGTCGCCGGCGGCGGCGCTGGAGGCGATCAGGGACGGGAACTGGTCCTCGTTGACGGTGACCAGGTTGACCTTGACGCCGGTCTTGGCGGTGTAGTCGGCGATGATCGTCTTGGTGGCGGCGACGCGGTCCGCCACGTCTTCCAGGCTCCAGACGGTGATCTGCGAACTGTCGGATTTCTGCCCGTCGTCGCTGCATGCGGCCATGCCGGTCCCGGCCAGTGCCAGGATCAGGCTGATTGCGAGCCGCCGCGTGGAGGGTGATGACATCGGTGGCACTCCTCTCGAAAGAGTACGGCCTGCCGCTAATACCCATCGATTCATCAATCGAATCACATATGCCCATTTTTTGGGTTAGAATCGGGGTCGGCACTTCCCTCGGAGCGACGCCATGAGCAACTGGGTTGTCTCTCTGGCCGGGCCCCGGCACGTACGCCTGGAGCCCTGCCCCACGGACCGGCTCGGTCCGGGCCAGGTCCGCGTCCGCACCCGCTACTCGGGCATCTCCGCCGGCACCGAGCTGACGCTCTACCGGGGCAGCAACCCGCGACTGCGCAAGGACTGGGACGCCGGCTCCCGCATGTTCGTGCCCCGCCAGGCCGCGCCCGCGTACCCGGTGGTCGGTTTCGGTTACGAGGAGGTCGGCGAGATCGTCGAGGTCGCGCCCGACGTGGCCGGGCGGCGGCCCGGCCAGCTCGTCTGGGGCATCTGGGGGCACCGCGCCGACGCCGTGCTCCCCGCGACGGCCGCGCATCCGCTGCCACCGGGCCTCGACCCGCTCGCCGCCGTGTTCGCCCGGCCCGGCGCCATCGCGCTGACCGCGGTGCTCGCCGGTGACCTGCATCTGGGCGACTGGGTGGGCGTGTTCGGGCAGGGTGTGATCGGGCTGCTCGGCACGCGTCTGGCCGCGCTCTCCGGCGCCCGGGTGGTCGCCGTCGACCGGATGCCGGGCCGGCTCGCGCACGCCGTGCGGCTCGGCGCGCGCCGGGTGGTCGACGCC
>NZ_JBXUOV010000279.1:0-4884 GCF_057196585.1 Micromonospora sp. ATLC20 | reverse complement strand
GGCGAGGCGCGCGCACCGCGGCCCCGCCGCGCCCGTGACCGCCGTCCACCTCGGCGCGTACCGGATGGCGCTGACCGCTGGCGGCGCTGGCGGCCAGGAGCCGGTCCAGCGCGAAGTCCGTGCGCAGGGTGCGGCCGGTCGGATCACCGGCGTCCATCCGGGTGGCGCCCACGACCGGACCGGCCAGCATCCGCACCGGCCCGGCCTCCGTGGCGAACCGGGGGTACGGGCTGCGCGTGGTCACCGTCAGCGTGTGCCCGTCGACCCAGCTCACGTCGACGGTGTCCAGCCGCGCCAGCCAGTGGGCGCGTACGTCGGTGACGTCGGTCCACCGGGCCGGTGCGCCCGGGTAGCCCGCGTGCCAGCGGTCACCGGCGAACACCGTCGCCGGCACGCCCCGGCCGTTGTCCTGCTCGATGACCGCCAGCAGGTCGTCCACCCCGCCCGCGGTCACCGCGCCCAGGCGCAGCCGGGCCTCGATGTCGAGCCGGTCCCGCAGGCGGTCGGTGACGTGCCGCCGTACCAGCCGCGCCACCGTGGCGTGCACCCGCTCCTGCGCGGCCCGGTCCAGGTGCCGGAAGTCGTCGCCGACCAGGTTCGCCAGTTCCAGCCCGGCGTGGCGGCGCAGCACCGCGTCCCGGCGCTCCCCGGCGGGGATCAGCTCGGCCACGTACGCGAACAGCCGCCCCACGCTGACCAGGCGCTGCTCCACCCGGCTGTGGTAGGTGATGTTGCGGGCGTCCAGCCGGCGTACCGCGTGGTAGTAGTCGTAGTCGGCGAGCACCGAGATCCGCCGGGCGTGGTAGCAGGCGGCGAGCGTGAACGGCTGGTCGCTGAGCACCGGCATGTCCTCCGGGAACCGCAGCCCGAGCCGGTCCACGAGGTCGCGCCGGAACAGCTTCGTGTTCGCCAGCGACCACGGCAGCGCCGAGTCGAACAGGCTCACGTCGACCGCGTTGCCGTCGGCGAACACGTCGGAGAACACGTGCCGGCCGTTGACCCCGACCACCTTGCCGAGCACCACGTCCGAGCCGTACCG
The DNA here is from genome assembly GCF_057196585.1 of Micromonospora sp. ATLC20. Classification (NCBI taxonomy): domain Bacteria; kingdom Bacillati; phylum Actinomycetota; class Actinomycetes; order Micromonosporales; family Micromonosporaceae; genus Micromonospora; species Micromonospora sp. ATLC20. Next base: position 3,845 of record NZ_JBXUOV010000279.1, on the reverse strand, counting down.
GTCGGCGGCGGCGACCAGACGCTCCAGGGCCTCCGGGCCGAGCCGGTCGTCCGAACCGAGAAAGAACACGTACCGGCCGGCGGCCAGGTCCAGTCCCCGGTTGCAGGGCGACGCCGGGCCACCGGAGTTGGACTGGTGGACCACCCGGATCGTGCCGGGGTGCCTGGCGGCGTACCGGTCGAGCAGGCGGCCGCTGCCGTCGGTGGACCCGTCGTCCACCGCCACGATCTCCATCCGGTCCGGCCCGATGGTCTGCCGCAGCACCGAGTCGAGGCAGGACCGCAGGTAGCGCAGCGTGTTGTAGACAGGCACGACGACACTCACGTCGGGGCGGCTCGTCGCCGGTGGGCGGGGCGTGGTCGGTGGGCGGTGCGTCGCCTCCTCGGCTGCCACGGCTGCTCCTCTGGGTCGCCCGGACGATCCGGCGCGACCCAGCGTGGTGGAGCGAGCCGTCCGGGTGACGACACCGGCGTGACGGCGAGGTGACCGGAAGGCAGCCGTTGGACACGTGCGGAAGGGCCCGACCCCGTGGTTGGGGGTCGGGCCCTTCCGGTGTGCGTGCTGTCGCTATTGCTCTGCAGCCATATGTGCGGCGGTGTTGCTTAGCTGGTGCTGTAGCCGCGGGTGGCGATCCAGTCGGCGAGGTTGTCGATGCTCATGCGGTAGGTGGCGGTGTTCGGGTCGGCGCTGTCGGCGATGGTGACGGTCTTGCCGTCGTCGCGGTAGCCGATGACGCTGATGTAGTGGCCGCCCTCGAAGGAGTGGGTGGTGCCGTCGGTGTCGGTGGCGGTGCCGGCGATGTTGGCGACCACGGCCCGGCCGGCGTCGACGGTCTTGACCACGTCGGCGCGAAGCTTGTCGGTCTGCTTGTCGTCGGCCTTAGGGGTGCTGATCTCGACCGACTTGTAGGCGTCCTTCGCGCCGGTCTCCTTGTTCAGCACCGGGGTGATGTCGTTGATGCTGTTGGTGCCGGCCTCGGTGGTGCCCATCTCCTTGGCCATGGCGTGCACGTCGATGTTCTTGCCCTGCACGGACAGGGCGTTGCGGGCGGCGGCGGGGCCGCAGAAGTAGAAGTTGGGCTGGGCCTCGTAGCGCACGTCGAGTTCCCGCTCGCCATGACCGCTCTTGCGGTCGGCGACGATGGCGGCCTTCTCGGCCGGGGCGGCGTGGGCGGCGATCGCGGGGCCGGCGATGCCACCGGCGGTGGCGGCGATACCGGCAGCGGTCAGAACGGTCTTGCGCAGCAGAGTGGTAGCCATGATGGTTGCCTCCCTGGTCGGGGGAAAACCGCGGCGATAGGGGATGCCGCGAGAAGGGGGAAGTCTTGGGGGGTGCCCGTCGGAAGAGGGCTGTAGCGCGGGCGGCCGGGGGGCCTGCTCCGCGGCTCGGGGGTGTAACGACGACCGGGCCGGGGTCATTCCCGGGGGACGGCGGGGTGCCCGTCGCTCGGGGATGTAACGACGACCGGGCCGGGCCGATTCCCTGACCTGCCGTGGGTGCCGGGCGGGCCGATGTTCGGCGCTCGGTTCCGGTGCCGCGGGGCTCAGCCATGTACAACGCCCCGCGCCCGCCACCGATTCCACGCTGACGATGGCACCGACCACAGCCACGCCCCCGCCCCGAACCGGACACAGCTCACCAAACCCGTCACGTCGTCGCCCGGGCGGACTGCATCACCGCGCGATCTTGCATCTTGGTCCCCGCTGAAACCCATGCAAAGCGGGCATCTCGCGGGCATCAAGTGCAAGATCGCGTGAGTGTCGGATGCCGGCTGCGGGGCTGGGGAGCGTTCCTTCCGCACAATGAGATCGGCAGGCCACATGATGGGAGCCGGGAGAGATCTTGGTACGAAAGGGCCCTCATAGGGGCCGTTTCCTACCAAGATCTGCGAAGGGCTTGGGGTGCGCGCTGGGAGAGGGAGAGGGAGAGGGCACCCCGGGTGGGGTGGGGTGGACGCGGTGGCGCAGAGTGGCGCTGTGCGATATCTGCGCAGTGACGGACGCGTCGCCATCCGCCGTCCCCGCCCGGCCGACGAGGCGGAGTTCGTCGCCGCCGCCCGGCGCAGCCGCGACCTGCATCATCCGTGGCTCTCCGCGCCCGACGACGCGCAGCGCTACGCGGCGTACCTGCGCAAGATCCGGGGGCGGGACAGCTCCGGGTTCCTGCTCTGCGACCGGGCCACCGGGGACATCGCCGGATACGCGAACATCAGCGGCATCGTGCTGGGCGCGCTGCGCGGCGGTTACCTCGGATACGCGGCGTTCCGCCCGTACGCGGGCACCGGGCACGCCTCGGCCGGGGTGCGGCTGGTGATCGAGTACGCGTTCGGGCCGCTCGGTCTGCACCGCCTGGAGGCGAACATCCAGCCCGGCAACGAGCCGTCGAAGCGGCTGGCGCGCCGGCTCGGCTTCCGGCTGGAGGGGTTCTCCCCGGACTACCTGTTCATCGACGGCGCGTGGCGCGACCACGAACGCTGGGCGATCACCGCCCCGGACCGGGTGGACCCGGCGCCGGGGCGGTGACCGGCCGGCCTCAGCTGCCGGGCTTTGGGAAGGCGACCGGGCTGCGGTGCCCGTCCCGGTCCACCGCTCGTACGCCGAAGAACACGTTGTCCTTGGACAGGTCGATGGTCACCTCGGTGACGTCGCCGACCGGCAGCACCTTCTGCCACTGGTCGGCGGTGGTCTCCCGCCACACCACCTCGTATCCGGCCAGGTCCGGCTCGGGTCCGCGCTGCCACCGCAGCGTGGTGTCGTTCGTCAGGTTCGTGGTCACCACTGTGACGCCCTTGGGTGTGCCCGGCGCCTGGGCCAGCGACCACAGCGTCGCGGCGTTCACCCGGGCCACCCGGGTGATGTAGCCGAAGTCGCAGAACTCGGGCAGGTCGCCGTACTGCACCCCGTCGACGACCCGCACGTCCTGGTGCTGGTGCGCGAAGTCCTCGTTGGGCTCGGTGAACCGGCCGGCCGGCCAGCCCTCGCGCAGGAACGAGATGTGGTCGCTGCCGCGCAGGTAGCGGTCCCGCCGGTAGATGACGCGTACGTCCATGCCGGTGGCGGAGTTCTCGGCCACGTCGGTGACGAACCGGGCGAGCTGCCGCGACGGCGAGTCGTTCTCGCCGCCGACGGACTGCCGCACGCTCGCCTCGGCCGGGGTCTCGGCGGTCGGCACGCCCTCGGCGAACAACCGCACGGTACGCGGGTCGCGGGTGCCGTCGTCGGCGGTGCTGCTGCCGACGATGTCGTTGCTGAACATCGCCTGCACGTCGGCGCCGGCTGCCTTCAGCTGCGCGGCCAGGTACGCCGAGCCGTACAGTCCCTGCTCCTCGGCGGCGACGGCGGCGAGCACGATGGTGGCCTCGGTGCGGCGGGTGGACAGCACCCGGGCGAGTTCCATCACCACCGCCACGCCGGAGGCGTCGTCGTCGGCGCCGGGTGCGTCGCTGACCGCGTCCATCACGTCGGTGGCCCGGGAGTCGTAGTGGCCGGTGATGACGTACACCCGCTCGGGCGTGACGTCGCCGCGCACTGTCGCCACCACGTTGGTGATGGTGGTGGGGACGGGGATGCGGGAGGCGGGCTGCTGCACGTACGACTGCAGTTCGACGCTCATCCGGCCGCCGGACGCGGCCGCGTACCCGGAGAGCTGGGCGTGGATCCAGTCGCGGGCGGCGCCGATGCCGCGTACCGGATCGGTCTGGCTGGACAGGGTGTGGCGGGTGCCGAACGCGGCGAGCCGGCGCACGACGGCCTCGATCCGGCGGCTGTCGATCTCGCGCAGCAGCGCGGTCAGCTCGCGGCCGGGCCGCTGCGGCCGGGCCGGACGGCCCGGGCCCGGGGGAGCGC
>NZ_JBXUOV010000278.1:0-4912 GCF_057196585.1 Micromonospora sp. ATLC20 | reverse complement strand
GCCTACAACCACCACATCCACCACCCCACCACCATCACCACCCTCGCCCAGACCTACCTGAACACCCTCGAAAACCTCATCGACCACTGCGAATGAGTACATATGGCGAGAAGGGGCCGCCCCCCACAGGGCGGCCCCGCTCTGCCGCGCGGGGCGTGTCATCGGCTTTCATGCGCACGTGAAAAGCTTTGGGGAGCGTCCAAAACCGGTGCCAGGGTGAAGCTCCAATTCACGCTCGCGTGCAGCGATCACGCGGAATGGAGGCGATCGGTCATGACCGTTCACGGCGTGCCCGAACGACGACTGATCAAGATCTTCGACACCACACTGAGGGACGGTGAACAGGCGCCGGGAAACGCCATGTCACCGCACCAGAAGCTTGAGATAGCCCTTGTGCTGGAGGAGTTGGGCGTCAACGTCATAGAGACCGGTTTCCCGAGTTCGTCGATGAACGATCAGCGGGCGACCGCGATGATCGCGGAAGCGCTGACCACCGCGGAGTTCTCCACTCTGAACCGGGCGACGCGCAGCGACATCAGCATCGCCGCGGAGGCCGGCGGGACCGACCGGCACCACCTTCAGGTCATGGTGACCGGCAGCGATATCCACCTGGAGCACAAGCGCGGGATCAGCCGCGGCGAGAGCCTTGCGGAGGTGCGGGACAGCCTGCGCTTCGCCCGCACGCTCGGCTTCACCAAGATCTCCCTCGGCATCGAGGACGCCACGCGCGGAAGTGACGACCTGCTTCAGCCGCTCATCGAGACCGGTCTCGAAGAGGGTGCGACGACCGTCGTGCTCGCCGACACGACCGGATGCATGGTGCCGTCCGAGTTTGGCGCGCTCATCGGACGGGCACGGCGCTGGGTCCCGGAGGGAATCGGGCTGTCCACGCACTGTCACGACGACATGGGGCTGTCCCTGGCCAATGCGCTCGCCGGCATCGCCGCGGGTGCCGACGAGGTGCAGGTGACTCTGGCCGGAATCGGCGAGCGGGCCGGCAACACCGCCCTGGAGGAGCTGGCTGCGGTCCTGCTCTACAAGGGCGACGAGATCCAGGCGACGAGCACTCTGCGTACGGAGGGCCTGTACGACGCCTACAAGCTGCTGAGCCGTGTGATCGGTCTGCAGCCGTCCCGCAACAAGGCGCTCTTCGGCGAGAACGCCTTCGCCACCCTCGCGGGGATCCACCAGGCGGGCATGCTGCGCACCCCGGTGAACTACGAGTACGTCGAGCCGCACCGCTTCGGCAGGCAACGGGAGATGCTCGTCGGGCGCCACTCGGGTCACAACGTGGTCCGCTACGCCTTCCAGCAGTTGGGGCTGCCCGTTGACGAATCGGATGTGCGGCGCATCTACGCCGACCAGATCGCGGACCGTACGGGCGGGCAGACCTTGACCCTCGACGGCCTCAAGGCGCTGATCCTCCAGGAGTCGGTCGTCGCCAGGGAACCGGGTGCCGTCGAGGTGACCAGTTGACGACCACGCCACGGACACTGGTCGAGAAGATCTGGGACCGGCATACCGTCGTGCGTGAGCCCGGCGAGCCCGACCTCCTCTACATCGACCTGCACCTCGTGCACGAAGCGAGTTCGCCGCAGGCGTTCGACGGCCTCGCGCTGGCCGGGAGGCGGGTACGCCGGCCAGACCTCACGCTCGCTGTCGAGGATCACAACGTCCCGACCAATACCTTGATGATCAAGGATGCCATGGGTCTGGCGCAGGTGCAGCGGCTGCGGGAGAACTGCGCGCTGTACGGGATCGAGCAGTTCCGTCTCGGGGACGCACGGCAGGGCATCGTGCACGTCGTGGCACCCGAGCTGGGAGTCGTACAGCCGGGCATGACCATCGTCTGCGGCGACAGCCACACCTCCACCCATGGAGCCTTCGGCGCTCTCGCGTTCGGTGTCGGCACCAGCGACGTGGAGCACGTGCTGGCGACGCAGACCCTCGCGCTGGCCCGTCCCCGCACCCTGCTCGTCCGTTTCGTCGGTGAGACGCCGCCCGACGTCACTCCGAAGGACCTGATCCTCGCGCTGATCGCCGAGATCGGCGCCAACGGGGCACACGGGCACGTCATCGAGTATGAGGGCTCCGCTGTCGACCGGCTGTCCATGGAGGGTCGGATGACGATCTGCAACATGAGCATCGAGGCGGGCGCGCGGGCCGGGCTGATCGCGCCGGACCGTACGACGGTCGACTACCTCGCGGGCCGGCCGGGTGCGCCGACGGGCGCGGACCTGGAGGCGGCGACCGCGGCGTGGTTGGCGCTGCGCACCGACCCCGGGGCCACCTACGACCGGGTCGTCGAGCTCGACGTGACCGGCCTGACCCCGTTCGTCACCTGGGGGACGAACCCGGGCCAGGCGGTGCCCCTCAGCGGCGCGGTGCCTGATCCGGACACCTTCGAGGACGCGGTGGAACGCGCCGCGGCCGTCCGGGCGCTGGAGTACATGGGGCTCGTGCCGCACGTACGCATGCGGGACGTCACCGTCGACACGGTCTTCCTCGGCTCCTGCACGAACGGGCGCATCGAGGACCTGCGGGCGGCGGCCGACGTCCTGCGCGGGAAGCGGGTCGCCGACTCGGTGACCATGCTGGTCGTGCCCGGGTCGATGGACGTGCGCCGGCAGGCGGAGGAGGAAGGGCTCAGCGACGTGTTCGAGAAGGCCGGCGCCCAGTGGCGACTGTCGGGCTGCTCGATGTGCATGGGCATCAACGCCGACCGGCTGCAGGGCGGCGAGCGGGTCGCCTCCACGTCGAACCGCAACTACGAAGGCCGGCAGGGGACCGGGGCGCGTACCCATCTCGTGTCACCGGCCGTCGCCGCGGCCACCGCCGTCACCGGGCGCCTGACCGCGCCGCACGAACTCACGGAAGGAGTCGCATGAACCCCGTGCGACGGCACACCGGCCGCGGTCTCGTGCTGCGCCGTAGCGATGTCGACACCGATCAGATCATCCCGGCTGAGTTCTGCAAGCGGCTGACCAAGAGCGGCTACGAGGACGCTCTCTTCGCGCACTGGCGCAAGGACGACGGCTTCGTTTTCAACCTGCCGGAGCGGGCGGACGCCACGGTGCTCGTCGCGGGGCACAACTTCGGCACCGGCAGTTCCCGGGAACACGCGGTCTGGGCTCTGCGGGACTGGGGGATCGCCGCGGTCATCGCCACCAGTTTCGGTGACATCTTCCTCCGCAACGCCCTGAAGAACCAGCTCCTCGCGGTGGCGCTGCCGGAGGCGGCCGTGGCCGTGCTCGCCGAGCGGGTAGAGAGTGACCCGGCGTACCAGGTGACCGTCGACGTCGAGCACCAGACCGTCCTGTCGGACGCGGGCTCCTGGCCGTTCTCCATCGGCGTCCGCGAACGACGGTTGCTGCTCAACGGTCAGGACGACATCGATGTGACGATGCTCAACGAGGACACCATTTCCTCCTACGAGCGGGGCCGCGAGCGCTGGTTGCCGCGCCTGCGCCGCGGTGTCTTCGCCGGGACGGCGGCGGACGGGACGGGCGCCTTCCGATGAACGCCGATGAGTTGCTGGCGGTGCTGGAAGCCGGGATGGCGGCTCATCGGATCCCCGGCGCCCAACTCGTGGTGCATCAGGGCGGGAAAACCACCCAAGCGTTCGCGGGAACGGCTGACTCCGGCACGGGAGAGCCGGTCACCTCGCGAAGCCTTTTCCCGTTCGGGTCGGTGACCAAGCCCTTCACCGCCACACTTATCGCCCAGATGGTCGACGAAGAAGATGTCGATCTCGACAGCCCGGTCCTGGATCACCTTCCGGAGTTGCGTGGGGCCACCGCACCGCAATGGCGACGTCTGACACTGCGTCACCTGCTGAGCCACACCGGCGGGCTGGTCGCCGATCACGACCTGGGCGAGCGAGGGCTCCGGTCGCTGCGCCGTTTCGCGGCCGGCTGCCGCGACCTGGAGTTCGTCGCCGAACCGGGGACGAGGTTCTCGTACTCCAACACCGGGTACATCCTGGCCGGCCGCTGTGTGGAGGCGATGACCGGCTACACGTGGTGGGAGGCGCTCGACTCCTTCCTCGCCCGGCCGCTGGGACTCGGCCTGGCCGACCTGACAGCGCCTGGTCCGGGCCCCGGACCGGTCAGCGGGCACGGCGTCAGCGGGGAGCGGGTCTGGCCCGTTCCGGTGGAGCTGCCGACGACGTGGGCGCCCGCCGGTGGAGTGACGGGCTCGGCGACGGACCTGGTCACCTTCGCGTTGCTCCATGTCGATCCCGCCATGGCCGGTTCCGGGCTGCTCTCCCCGGCTGCCGGGAGCCTGCTCCGGGAGCCGGTTCCGGCCGCGGAGCCCTTCGGGCTGGCCGAGCGCTGGGGCTCGGGCTGGGCGATCTTCCGCAACGGCTGGATCGGTCACGACGGCACCCTCGACGGCGCCGTCTGCCATGTCCGGGTACACCCCGCCACCACCAGCGTGATCGCGTACGTCGCCAACGCGACGAGCGGTGACGCACTGTGGACGGATCTGACGGTGGCGGTCTCCGCGCTCGGCCTCGACGTCGCCGAGGCCGAGATGCCGATCGCCGACGTCGAGATCCCCTTCACCGATCTTGAGCAGTACGAGGACGTGTATGTGAACGGCAGGACCAGGCTGACCGTGCGGGCCGAGGAGGGCGGACGGCTGCGCATCGTCGACGCCGGTGGCTTCAAGGCCACGCTCATCGGCTGCGGGGCCGACCATTTCGCCGTGCGTCGCGCCGACAGCAAGGAGGTGCCCCACCTGGGCCGGTTCCTGCGTGACGACGCGAGAAGGGTGACGGCGTTGCAGTTGAGCGGCCGGCTGGCCCTGGCGCGGCGAACCGCCGCGGCTTCCTGAGGGGAGTGTGCGCCGGGCGAGTGCCCGGGCGCAATTCGCCGAGGGGCGGGCGGGCCGGTGAGCACCGGCCCGC
>NZ_JBXUOV010000277.1:0-4929 GCF_057196585.1 Micromonospora sp. ATLC20 | reverse complement strand
GCCCCGGCCGGGCGGCGCCGGTCACGGCCTCGGGGCGGCGGCCACCGCGGTGCGGCGTTCGGAGCGGAGGCGGTCGGCCCAGGTGTCGTCGAGCGGCGGAAGCTGGTGGATGCCGGTCGCCCAGCGCAGCAGCAGGTCGGCCAGGTCGGGGTTGCGCGCCAGCGCCGGGCCGTGCGAGTAGGTGCCGAGCAGCTTGCCCCGCCACGCGCCCTCGGTGGCGCCGTCGTTGCCGACCCCGGTGGTGACCCGGGCCAGCGGGGACACGCCCGGGCCGAGGTGGGTGCGGCCGCCGTGGTTCTCGAACCCGGACAGGTGCGGGATGCCCAGCCGCGGGTCGACCTCACCGGCCAGCTCGCCCACGGCCCGGGTGGGGCCGCGGTCGGAGGAGAGGTCGAGCAGCTCCAGGCCGGCGCAGCGGGTGCCCTTGGCGAAGAAGGAGGTGCCGAGCAGCTGGTAGCCGGCGCAGACGCCGAACACCACCGAACCCTGGGCCACCGCCCGGTGCAGACCGCCGTCGGCGATCAGGCGCTGGGCGCCGAGCGCCTGCGGGCCGTCCTCACCGCCGCCGAGCAGGTAGATGTCGGCGGTGGCGGGCAGCCGCTGGTCGGAGCGGACCTCCAGCACCTCGACCGGCATGCCGCGCAGCTGGGCCCGGCGGGCCAGGATCAGCGCGTTGCCCCGGTCGCCGTAGGTGGACAGCAGGTCGGGATAGATCCAGACGATGCGCAGGCTCTCAGTTGACACGGTCCAGCTCCGCTCGGATGTCCTGGAAGGCGGTGTAGTTGGCGATGACCTCCAGCCGGCCCGGCGGCACCGCGCGGACGGCCTCGTCGAAGCTGCGGACGTGCTGGAACGGCACGCCGTTCACTTCCAGCCGCACCGCCAGGTCGTACGCCCGGTCGCCGGTGATCAGCACCTGCCGGCCGGTCAGCGGGGAGAAGTCCACGTCGAACAGCCAGGAGGTGTCCAGCCCGTCGGGGTCGCGGGCGTTGATGGACAGCAGTGTCGGCGCGACGTCGGCCATGTCGAACGCCTCCAGCCAGCTCGCCGGGTTCTTCGCCAGCAGCAGCCGGATGTTGCGCCCGTCGCGGTCGACCTGGGCGTAGCGGCCGGCCACCGAGGTGACGGTGCCGAGCCGGGACACCGCGTCCACCGGGCGTACGCCGAACTCGGCGGCGACGGCCAGCGCGGTGGCCGCGTTGCCGAGGTTGACCTTGCCGGGGAGCTGGAGCTGGATCTTGTGCCAGGCGCCGGTGGGGTCGAGCACGCCGTCGTCCTCGACCGTCCAGTTCGGCTCGGGGCGGCGCAGCGGGCAGCCGGTGCACCACCACTGCTCGCCGGAGCGCTGGATGGTGGAGCCGCACTCGGGGCAGACCCAGGAGTCGTCGTGCCAGCGCTGCCCGGCGCTGAACCAGGTGACGTGCGGCGGCACGTGGCCCTGGGCCGGGTCGGCCGGCGGGCACGCGGCCCACACCACCATCGGGTCGTCGGCGTTGGCGACCACCCGTACCCGCGGGTGCCGGACCAGGGCGGCGCGCCAGAGCTGCGCCATCATGGCGACCTCCTTGGCCCGGTCGAGCTGGTCGCGGGAGAGGTTGAGCAGCGCCACCACGTGCGGCTCGGTCGCCTCCAGCACCTGGGCGAGGTAGTGCTCGTCCACCTCCAGCACCGCGTACGGCGTGCTGCCGGCCTTTGCCAGCGCCGAGGTGTGGCCGGTGGGCATGTTCGCGCCGAAGGAGTTGGTGGCGACCCGGCCCAGCACGCCGACCGCGGCGGTGGTGAGCCGGGTGGTGGTGGTCTTGCCGTTGGTGCCGGACACCAGGGCGATGGCCCGCCCGGCCGAGAGGTGGGCGAGCAGGTCCGGGTCGATCTTGAGGCCGATCCAGCCGCCGATCACCGAGCCGTCGCCACGGCCCGCGGCCCGCGACAGCGCCGCGGCGGTGCGCGACACGGAGCTGGCCACCTTTGCCCGCAAGGGCATCTTCGCGTCCGTCACGCGAGCGAGGTTACCGGACCGCCACCTCCACCAGATCGCCGCCGACGGCGAACCGTTCGGCCGGGGACGGCCCGGCGGACGGGCGGAGCGCGCGGGGCCGGACGGCGGCGGTCGATGTCGGGTAGCGGACGGTGTGGGGCGCGCCCCACCCCCTCCACTCCGCCCCACCCGTGTTGACGTGCGGTTTTGCGCGCGGAAACGCCACGCCGCGCGGGCGATTCTGGTTGCAGGTGGAGGGAAGTGGAGTAGAGTGGGGCGCGATGGTGAGGCCGGGAGGGCCACACCGGCCCGGGGGGTCAGCGGCGCCGCGAACGCCGCTCAGGGCGAGGGGGTTGGGCCGATGTTCCTCGGCACCCACACTCCGCGCCTGGACGACAAAGGCCGGTTGATCCTGCCGGCGAAGTTCCGGGACGAACTGGCGGGGGGTGTCGTGATCACCAAAGGGCAGGAGCGCTGCCTCTACGTCTTCCCGATGCCCGAGTTCCAGCGGATCGCGGACCAGTTGCGCGCGCAGCCGATGACGAGCAAGGCGGCCCGGGCCTACAGCCGGGTCTTCTTCGCCAGCGCGCACGACGAGGTGCCGGACAAGCAGGGGCGGGTCACGATTCCCGGCCACCTGCGGTCGTACGCGGCACTGGACCGGGATCTGGTCGTGATCGGAGCGAGCACCCGGGTGGAGATCTGGGACAGGGCGGCCTGGGAGGCCTACCTCGCGGAGAGCGAAGACGACTTCGCCGACATCGAGGAGGGGGTGCTGCCCGGCGGTCTGTAGGGCGTGACGGCGCCCGACGTACTGCGAGATCTCCAGCCGCTTTCGAGTTCCTGGCACCCCTTCCCCGGTGCCAGGCGCACGATCCGACACGGAGGGCCGCGGCCTCCGGCGGGCGGGAGCGGATGGGGATCTGGCGGTATGGCGAGGCGTCGTGGCGACGACGGACACGTGACGGAACGGTTGGCGAACGGGGTGGGGGTCGAGATGGGGGAGCTACGCGGCACGCACGTGCCGGTGCTGCTCGAGCGGTGTCTCGAGCTGCTGGCCCCCGCACTGGGCCGGCCCGGTCGCACCGTGCACGTCGACGCCACGCTCGGCCTGGCCGGGCACGCCGAGGCGGTGCTCTCGGCGCATCCGGACACGGTGCTGATCGGCCTGGACCGGGACACCGAGGCGCTCGCCCACGCGCGGGTCCGCCTGGCCCGGTTCGCCGACCGGATCCACCTGGAGCACGCCGTCTACGACGAGCTGCCCGAGGTGCTCGACCGGCTCGGTTACCCGGCGATCGACGGGGTGCTGTTCGACCTCGGCGTCTCGTCCCTGCAACTGGACGCGCCCGACCGCGGGTTCGCGTACGCGCAGGACGCGCCGCTGGACATGCGGATGGACCAGACCCGGGGGGTGACCGCCGAGGAGGTGGTCAACACGTACTCCCACCCGGACCTGGCCCGCCTGCTGCGGGTGTACGGCGAGGAGAAGTTCGCCGGGAAGATCGCCTCGGCGATCATCCGGGAACGGGAGCGCAACCGGATCACGTCCTCGGCCCGGCTGGCCGAGCTGGTCCGGGACGCCATTCCGGCACCGGCCCGACGAACCGGTGGACACCCGGCAAAGAGAACGTTTCAGGCTTTACGGATCGAGGTAAACAGAGAACTGGCAGCGCTGGAGACGGCGCTGCCGGCTGCTCTGGACAAGCTCACAGTGGGCGGCCGCATGGTGGTCCTGTCCTACCACTCGCTGGAGGACCGGCTCACCAAGCAGGCGCTCGCCGATCGGGTCCGCAGTAAGGGCCCGATCGACCTCCCGGTCGAGCTGCCCGGGTCGGGCCCGACGTTCCGGCTGTTGAGCCGGGGCGCCGAGCTGCCCGGGGAGGCGGAGGTGGCCGCGAACCCGCGTGCCGCCTCGGTGCGGCTGCGGGCCGCGGAACGGCTCGACCCGGAGGCGGCCCGGCAGGGGCGTACCGACCGCGAACGGTACCGCCGCCGGGTGAAGGCGATGCACCAACCGGGGACGGGGTCACCGGGGTCCGGCGAGGACCCGCGGTCGGTCCCGGGGGACGCGAACGGGACGGACGAGGAGGGGGAGGGGACATGAACGTCGAGAAGCGCGACGGCCGGGGAGCCGTCGGGCAGCGCGCACCGCGGTCGGGGGGCCGGACCGCGGCGCAGCGCACCACGCGGGACACGACCGCGACCGACCGCCGGGAGCAGGCTCGCGCCCGGGGGGCGCGCGAGTTTCCGACGCAGGGCAGCGCCGCGCTGCGGCCGGCCGAGCGTACCCGGGTCACCGGCGCGCCCGCGCCGCGTCTGCGGGTCGCCCCGCCGGCGCCGATCCGGGTGCCCCGGGCTCCGTTCGTCGCGCTGATCCTGGTGCTGGTGGTCGGCGGGGTGCTGGGCATCCTGGCGGTCAACACCAAGATCAACGAGAACGCGTTCAAGCTGGAGAAGCTCCAGCAGCAGCAGGCCAAGCTGGACGTGGACGAGCAGGAGCTGAAGAAGGAGATCGCCAAGCAGGAGGCGCCCGGCAACCTGACCGCCAACGCCCGGCGGCTCGGCCTGGTCGAGTCCGAGGACCCGGCCTACATCCGGCTGCCGGACGGCCAGACCATCGGGGTGCCGCACCCCGCGCAGGGCGCCCCTTCGGTCACCAGCCCGCAGGGCAACGGAGGCTGAGCGATGCCGCCGAGATCGGATGATCCGCGCCGGGACGCCAATGGCTCCCGGCGCGGATCGTCGCGGGGGTCGGAGCCGCGCGAGCCGGGCCTCGGCGGGATCTCCGACGCCCGCGCGTACACCCCGCGCGGGCGGACCGTGCGCGAGGGCGGCGGCGCCGAGCAACGGCGTACCCCCCGGAGCAACCGGTCCGGCGACCCGTTCCGGCCCGCGTTGCAGGTGCTCGACGGCGGCCGGGCCGGCCGGGCCGGCACGCGCGAGCCCGCCAC
>NZ_JBXUOV010000276.1:0-4962 GCF_057196585.1 Micromonospora sp. ATLC20 | reverse complement strand
GCCGGGCCGGACGCGGTGGCCGGGCCGGTGTCGGGCAGGTTCGCCACGCCGACCAGGCGGGCGAGGCTCGCGCCGGCCTGCAGCACCGAGTCGGACTCCATCAGCAGCAGGCCGATCGGGTTGAACAGCCGGTGGAAGTAGAGCGCGGCGGTGGTCGCCGCGCCGACGGTGACCAGGTCGTCGCGGACCAGGAAGAAACCGGCGACGAGCACCGCGGCCAGGCCGAGGAACTCGGATCTGTTGATCCGCAGCCCGAAGCGGGTGTGCAGGTTGAAGATCTCCAGCGACAGGTCGCGGGCCAGGCCGGAACGCTCGGCGATCGCTGCCACGTGCGCGTCCTCGGTCCGGTACGCGCGCACCGTCGCCGCGCCGCGCAGCGCACCGGCCATCGCCTGCGTCCGCTCGCCGGTGGCGACCCGCTCGCGGGCGTAGTAGGGCATCGAGCGCCGCAGGTACCAGCGCAGCGCCAGCGCGTACGCGGGCGCGGCGACGAGCCCGGCGAGGCCGAGCCGCCAGTCCAGCGCGACCAGCCCGAACACGGTGAGCACGACGGACAGCAGCGCGCCGACGAACGCCGGGCCGCTCACCGCGATCACGTTCGTCACCACCGCCACGTCGTCGCCGACGCGGGCCAGCAGGTCGCCGGTGCCGGCCCGCTCCAGCGTCGCGGACGGCAGGTGCAGCGCCCGGTCGAGGACGCGCTCACGCAGGCGGGCCAGCACCGTCTCGCCGAGCCGGGACGCGAGCGCGGCGCCGAGCGCGGTGAGCAGGCCGGTGAGCACGGCGGCGGCGGCGATCACCGCCACCCGGCCGGCGATCCGGGAGGCCGGGGCGTCGGCGATGACGTCGTCGACCAGGCGGCCGAGCACCCAGGGTGCGACCAGGCCACCGGTGGCGGCGGCGACGAGCACCGTCGCCGCGGCGGCGCTGAGGCCGGGCCGGTCGCGGAACCGGGCGACGAGCGTGGTCCAGGTCTGGCGGGCGGACGCGACGGGCAGCAACGTCCGGCCGGGGGTACGCGGTTCGGCGGTCACCGCAGCGTCTCCTCGCGGTAGCGGGGGTCCTCGGCGAGCAGGCGCTCATGTGGTCCCTCGGCGGCCACCCGGCCGTCGGCGATCACCACCACCCGGTCGGTGATGCGCAGCAGGGCCGGGCTGCTGGTGATCAGCAGCGTGCCCCGGGGCGCCGCCCGGCGCGCTTCGGCCAGCCCGTCGGCGAGCTGCGCCTCGGTGGCCGCGTCGACGGCGGTGGTGGGGTCGTGCAGCACCAGCACGGGCGGGTCGGCGTGCAGCGCCCGGGCCAGTCCGAGCCGCTGGCGCTGTCCACCGGAGAGGTTCGCGCCCCGCTCGACGAGCCGGTGGTCGAGGCCGCCGGGGTGCGCGTCCACCACGTCCTGGGCGGCCGCCGCCCGGACGGCGGCGTGCAGCCGTGCCTGATCGGTACGGGTGCCGGCGGCGAGGTTCGCCGCCACGGTGCCCTCGAACAGCGTCACGTCGTGCGGTTCGACGAGCACGGTGCCGCGCAGCGCGTCGACGTGCAGGTCGTCGGCGGGCACGCCGTCGACACGCACGGTGCCCCGGCGCGCGTCCGGCGGCACCCGCCCGGACAGCAGCGCCACCAGCGCCTCGGCGTCGGCCGGGTCGTACGCGAGCACACCGACCACCTCGCCGGGGCCGACGCGCAGGTTCACCCCGTCCAGTCCGGCGTGCCCGACGTCGTCGAGGGCGAGCCGGGGCCCGTCCGGGTGTGCCGGGGCGGGCGCGTCGCCGGGCCGGGTGAGCGGCTCGGCGCCGAGCACGCGCGCCACCCGGGCGGCGGAGGCGCGGGCCATCGCGAACAGTTGCACGCACCAGCCCATGGTCTGCACCGGCTCGGCGACGAACTGCGCGAGGCCGACCACTGTGACCAGCTCGCCGATGGTGAGCCGGCCGCGCAGGGCGAGCCAGCCGGCGGCACCGGCGACCGCGGCGAGGAACAGGCCGTTGGCGGCGGTGGTGAGCCCGAGGTGCAATCCCTTGGTGTTTGCGGCGCGCAGCGTCACGGCGAGCGCGTTGCGGCTGGCGGCGGCGTACCGGCCGGCGGCGTGGTGCTGGGCGCCGATGCCGCGCAGCACGCGCAGGCCGGAGACGAGGTCCACGGCGAGCGCGGTGGTCTCGGCGAGAGCCTCCTGCTGGGAGCTGCTGCGCCGGGACAGCAGCGGCGCCATCCGTTGCAGCACCAGGACCAGCACCGGTACGCCGACGAGCACGCCGAGCCCGAGCGGGACGTCGATGATCAGCAGCGCGGTCGCCGCGACGGTCAGCGCGGTCACCGCGGCGACACCGAACCCGGCGACCCGCACCACGTACGCGGAGAGTTCGGCGTCGGAGGCGGCGACCGAGAGCAGCTCGCCGTCGCGCAGGCCGGAGCGGTGCCCGCGCGGGTCGAGCGCGCGCTCGGCGATCTCCACCCGGAGCAGGTGCGCCTCCCGTTCGACGGCGGCGAACGCCTGGCGGGCGCCGTTGCGGTAGGCGAACGCGAGCACGGCGAACAGGGCGGCGAGGCCGGCGACCGAGTACGCGAGCGCCCACGGGTCGCCGGTCACCACGGCGCGGTCGATGATGACGCCGATCGCCACCGGCACGAGCGCCTCGGCGACCTGGTGCAGGCCGAGCAGCGTCACGCCGATCAGCACCGGCCGTCGCTGCCGGCGCAACGCCTGACGCAGCACGTACCGGGCCGTGACGGCGCCGCCGGCGGGTTGCGGGGACACGAGGGGAGGCCTCCAAGGCTCGAAGTGAGGACAGCCTAACCTCAGCCCTCGCGGTGACCGAGTCGGGTGGCACGGCTCACCACGGTCTCCGCCAGCGGGGCCCGGTGACCGCCGGTAATGTTGATCAGGCCGAGAGTGCACCCATATGTCCGCTGCCCCGAGGAGCGACCATGCTCGATCACGCGTCCGGCCGCATCGACATCGCCCGCCTTCAGAAGACGCTCGACGGACCGTGGGCCGAGGTCCGCCGGGCTCACCGCGAACATCTCGACGAACGGTTTCTCCCGGTCTACGGCGAGACCGGCGACCAGGCGCGCGAGCGGATCACCCGGCTGCTCGGCGAACTCCCGGTCGAGCTGGGCATCGCCGCGGGCTTCCCGCCCGAGTACGGCGGCCGGTCCGACGTCGGCGCCTCGATCGTCGCCACCGAGATGCTCGCGCAGGTCGACCTGTCACTCATGGTGAAGGCCGGCGTGCAGTGGGGCCTGTTCGGCGGCGCGGTCGCCGCGCTCGGCACCAAGCGGCACCACGACGCCTACCTGCGGGACATCGTCTCCGGACGGATCTTCGGCTGCTTCGCGATGACCGAGACCGGCCACGGCTCGGACGTGCAGCAGCTACGCACCACCTGCGTGTACGACCCGCGGACGCAGACCTTCGACCTGCACACGCCGCACGAGGCGGCCCGCAAGGACTACATCGGCAACGCGGCCCGGGACGGGCGGATGGCCGTGGTCTTCGCCCAGCTCATCAGCGACGGGCGCCGCCACGGGGTGCACGCGTGGCTGGTGCCGATCCGCGACGAGCACGGCAACCCGATGCCCGGCGTGACCATCGGCGACGCCGGGCCCAAGGCCGGCCTGCTCGGCGTGGACAACGGGCGGCTCAGCTTCGACCACGTGCGGGTGCCGCGGGACATGCTGCTGGACCGGTACGCGCAGGTGGCCGAGGACGGGACGTACTCCAGCCCGATCGAGAACGACTCCCGCCGGTTCTTCACCATGCTCGGCACGCTGGTGCGGGGCCGGGTCAGCGTGGGCGGCGCCGCGTCGGCGGCCACCAAGGCGGCGCTGGCCATCGCGGTGCGCTACGGCGACATCCGCCGCCAGTTCAGCGACGCCGAGGGCGACCGCGAGGTGCTGCTCAACGACTACCTGGCCCACCAGCGCAAGCTGCTGCCCGCGCTGGCCACCACGTACGCGCTGCACTTCGCCCAGACCGAGCTGGTCGCCGCGCTCGACGAGATCCAGGGCGGCGACGGGCCGGTCGACGAGCACCGGCAGCGGGAGCTGGAGTCCCGGGCCGCCGGACTCAAGGCGGCGCAGACCTGGCACGCCACACGCACCATCCAGATGTGCCGGGAGGCGTGCGGCGGCGCCGGCTACCTGTCGGAGAACCGGCTGCCCAGCCTCAAGGCCGACACCGACGTGTTCACCACGTTCGAGGGCGACAACACGGTCCTGCTCCAACTGGTCGCCAAGGGCATGCTGACCGGCTACCGGGACGAGTTCGGCTCGCTGGACGGCTGGGGGCGCGCCTCGTTCGTGGCCGAACAGGTACGCGAGATGGTGCTGGAGCGCACCGCCGCGCGGGCGCTCATCGCGCGGCTGGTCGGCGCGGTGCCGGGCCGGGACGACGAGGTCGCCGTCACCGACCGGGGCTGGCAGCTCAAGGTGTTCGAGGACCGCGAGGAGCACCTGCTGGACAGCGCGGTCCGCCGCCTGCGCGGTGGCGCCTCCACCAAGAAGGACCGTCCGTTCGACATCTTCAACGACGTGCAGGACCACGTCCTCGCCGTCGCCGCCGCGCACGTCGACCGGGTGACCCTGGAGGCGTTCGTGGCCGGCATCGACGCGACAGCCGACCCGGCGGTCAAGGAGCTGCTGTCCCGGGTCTGCGACCTGTACGCGCTGAGCGTCATCGAGGCGAACAAGGGCTGGCTGCTGGAGCACGGCCGGCTCACCCCGGCCCGGTCGAAGGCGATCACCGGCGTGGTGAACGGGCTGCTCAAGGAGCTGCGCCCGTACATGCGCACGCTGGTCGACGGCTTCGCCATCCCTGATGCGTGGCTGCACGCCGCGATCCTGCGCGAGGAGCCGGCACGCCAGGAGACGATGGCCGCCCACGACGCCACGGGCGACCCGCAGGCGGTCGCCGCGTAGCCGGCCGGCGCCACGGCCCCCGGTCAGCCGCCGGGGGCGGGCGCGGGT
>NZ_JBXUOV010000275.1:0-5045 GCF_057196585.1 Micromonospora sp. ATLC20 | reverse complement strand
GCCGACACCGCCGCGCGCAACGGCGTGCCCGCGTCCGCCTCCGCCTCGGCGGGGCGGGCCTCCGCGGCGAGCCGGGCGAACTGCCGCAGCGTGAACGTCCGGGTCAGCGCGGCCGGCGCCAGCGAGGTGCAGGCCGAGCGTTGCCGGCGGGTCGCGGTCAGCACCAGCGCCGCACCGGTCAGGTGCTCGGCGCGCAGCCGGCGGGTGCGGAAGGCCACCGGGTCCGCGCCAGCGGCCGCGGTCACCTCGACCGCGTACGGGTGCATGGCCGCCCCGTCGATCGCGTCGGTTCCCGCGCTGGCCACCGTCAGCGGCAGGCCCGCCAGCATGCGGCGGGCGATGAACTCCGCCATCGGTGACCGGCACATGTTCGCGTGGCAGACGAAGAGCACCTCGTCGACCATCTGCACCCCTCTCGTCGGCACGGTCGCGACGGAGGGTGCCGCGACGGCGTTCTTCCGGCGGTCGCGGCCGGACGCAGAGGGGATGCGGGAATGGTACGCGGTGCGGCGCCCGGCCGTCCGGAAAGCCGCGCCGGGAGCGCGGTCATGAGGGTCGGCATCCTCACCTACCACTTCCCGCCGGAGCCGGCGTTCGTCCCGGGCAGCCTGGCCGAGGAGCTGGTGGCCCGGGGTCACGAGGTACGGGTGCTCACCGGATTCCCGGACTACCCGGGCGGCCACGTCTATCCCGGCTGGCGGCAGCGCTGGCGGCACCAGACGCACAGCGAGCGGCTGGCCGTGCGCCGGGTGCCCCGGTACGCCGCGGGCGACGGCTCCGCCCGCGCCCGTACCGCGAGCTGGCTCTCCTTCGCCGGCAGCGCCGCGCTCGCCGGACGGGGCCTGCTGCGCGACGTCGACGCGCTCTACATCTACGGGCACCCGGCGGTCACATTCGCCGCCACCGGGCTGCTGCGGCTGCTCGGCCGTACGCCGACGGTCCTGCACGTGCAGGACGTGTGGACGGAGCGGGACGGTCGCGCGGCGCCGGACGGCGGCTGGTCGGCGCGGCTGGAGGCCGCCTCCCGCCGCCTCCACCGGGAGGCTGCGGTGGTGGCCGTCGGTTCGCCGTCCATGGCGGATCTGGTCCGCGCCGCCGGGGCCGACCCGGGCCGGGTGCGCGTGGCGCCGAACTGGACCGACGAGCGCATCTTCCGCCCCACCCAGGCCGGGCCGGTGGTGCGGCGGCTGGTCCGCCGGGACGACCGCTGCGTGGTGATGCACGCCGGGACGATCGGCGCGCGCCAGGATCTGGAGACGGCGGTCCGGGCGGCCGCGGCGCTCGGCGACCGGATGGATCTGGTGCTCGTCGGCTCCGGTCCGCAGGAGCGGCGGGTGCGAGGGCTCGCCGCTGATCTCGGCGCGGACAACGTCAGGTTCCTGGAGCGACGGTCCGCGGTGGACATGCCGCAGCTGTACGCCGCCGCCGACTACCAGCTCGTGGCCCAGCGCGACCTGCCGGAGCTGCGGGGCCGGGTGCCCGGCAAGCTCCAGGCCGCGCTCTCCTGCGCCGCGCCGGTGGTCGCCTCCGCAGCGGGGGAGACGGCGGAGCTGGTGGAGCGGGCCCGCGCCGGCCTGTCCTGCCCGCCGGAGGACTGGGCGGCGCTGGCCGACCGCTTCTGGCTGGCCGCCGCCATCCCGCCGGCCGCCCGGCTCGACATGGGCAGGCGGGGCCGCGACGCGTACCTGCGGGACATGTCGATGCGAGCCGGCGTGGACCGGATCGAGGCGCTGCTGCACGAGGCGGCCGAGCGGTCCTCGAACGGAATAAAGCTCGCACACAGCCGATGAATTGCCAAAGTGTCGAACAACGCCTCAAACAGGCACTTCCTCGTGCTAAAAAGCACTCGATCGCGAATTGTGTCCGATTCGACCGACACGTAGGGGGAAATCCGTGACCGGACCTGGTGCCACGCCCGGCCGGGTCCGCCGGATCCTGCTGACCGGGCTGGTCGTCGTGTCGGTGCTGCTCAGCGCCGGCGGCTGGGTCGCGTTCCGGGGCTGGCAGGCCCGCGCCCACCTGGTGAACGCCGCCGGGCTGGCCCGGGAACTCAGCGCCCAGGTGCTCGACGGCGACGTGGCCCGCGCCCAGCGCACGCTCGCCGCGTTGCAGGAGCAGGCCGCCGCCGCGCGCGGCGAGACCGGCGATCCGGTGTGGTGGGTGGGCCAGCAGACGCCGTACGCGGGGGACAACCTGACCGCGGTCCGGCAGATCTCGGTGGCGGTGGACGACCTGGCCCGGCTCGCGTTCCCCACGCTGCTGCGCGTCGACCTCGCCTCGCTGGTGCCGAAGCAGGGCAAGCTCGATCTGGCCCGCCTGCGCGCCGTCTCGGCCGAGGTGTCCGCCGCCGACCAGGCCGTGCGCCGCACCGCCGACCGGCTGCGGCTGGTGCCAACCGGCGACCTCGTGACGCAGGTACGCGACGCGGTCGTCGCGCTGCGCACCGAGCTGGACCAGCTCGGCGAGCTGACCTCGGCCGCCGACCGGGGCGCCCGGCTGCTGCCGCCGCTGCTCGGCGCGGACGGGCCGCGCACCTACCTGCTGGTCTCGCAGAACCCGGCCGAGCTGCGCGCCACCGGCGGCATGTTCGGCGCGTACGCCGTGCTGCGCGCCGAGGGCGGAGGGATCCGCCTGGTGAAGCAGGGCAGCTCGTCCGACCTGCGGTTCTTCGACCCGCCGCTGAAGGTCGGCGCGGACGCGAAACGGCTCTGGGGTGACCTGCCGGGCATCTATCCGGCGGACGTGAACCTCACGCCGGACTTCCCGGCCGCCGCCGCGCTCTACCGGGACATGGTGCGCCGCCGGACCGGCACCACTGTGGACGGGGTGCTGGCGGTGGACCCGGTGGTCCTGTCGTACCTGCTCGGCGTCGTGGGTCCGGTGAACGTGCCGGACGGGCCGTCGCTGGCCGCCGCCACCGCGGTACGGACGCTGCTCAGTGACTCGTACCGGGACCTGGACACGAAGGACCAGGACGAGTTCTTCAGTAGATCCGCGTCGGGCGTCTTCGACACGCTGTTCACCAAGACGGTAGACCCGAAGGCGCTTTTGACCGTTTTTACCCGTTCAATCAATGAACGTCGGATATTGTTCTGGAGTGTCCGATCTGAGGAGCAGCGCGCACTGGCCGGCAGCCGGCTGGCCGGTCAACTCCCGGAGAAGGACACCGTGCCGACCGTCGGCGTGTTCCTCAACGACGGCAGCGGCGCGAAGCTCGGCTACTACCTCAGGTTCTCGGCCACCGTGACGGTCGGCGAATGCCACCCGGACGGGCGCCGCGAGCTGCGGCTGCGGGTGACGGTGCACTCCACCGCACCCAAGTCGGGCCTGAGCAAGTCGGTCACCGGGCTGGCCCTGGCCGGCGACAAGTACACCGCACGCACGTTCGTCTCCGTGCACACGCCCACCGGCGGCGCCGTGCTCACCGGCCGGCTGGACGGACGGGACACCGCGATGGGCAGCGGAACCCACGGCCGCCGCCAGGTCGCGGTGGCGAACGTGGAGACCCGCCCGGGGCAGACCCGGACGCTCGACGTCACGGTGCTCACCGGACAGACCGGCGCCGGGACTGCCGAACTGGTGCACACGCCCACCGTCACCCCATGGACCACCCAAGTAGTCAACGCACCAAGCTGTGAACAGTAGGAGGGAAACCATCATGCGGCTATCCCGCATCATCATGGCGCTCACGGTGGGCCTGGCCGTAGCGGCCGTGCCGACCGCGGCCGGGGCGGCGCAGCCGCAGCCCCCGGTCTACCCGCCCGAGGTCGCGTCGCTGACCGTCTCACCGACGACCATCCGGCTCGGCGAGACGTTCACCCTGCGGGGTTCGAACTTCGCGCCGAACGAGTCGGTGCGCATCGACGTGGCGATCACGGGCCTGCCCGCGGCCGCCCCCGCCGAGGGGACCGCGCGGCGCAGCGACGGCAGCACGGTGGCGATGGCGCCCGTCGCCTACACGCCCAACCGGGCCCAGCCGCAGCCCGCGCCGACCACGTTCACCGTGACGGCCGACGCCAGCGGCAACTTCACCGTCACCTACCGGCCGACCCGGCCGGGCCGGTACACGTTCACCGCCACCGGTCTGACGTCCGGGCGGATCGCGAGCGCGACCGGCACCGTTCTGCCGCCGCGGCCGACCCGCTCGCCGCACCACGGCGGGCTGCCGGTCACCGGTGACAGCATCGGTACGCCGCTGAAGCTCGGTGGGGGCCTCGCCGCCGCCGGTGCGGTGCTGCTGCTGGCGTCCATGGCCTGGCGTCGCCGCCGCCTCGGCTGATCCGGGGTGCGCCGGGGACGACCCGGCTCGATCGTGAGTGCCCGCCGGACTCCGTCCGGCGGGCACTCACGTGTCCGGGCGACACGACACAATGAGCCATGGACGCGACACCGTGGACCGATCAGGCCGGCCTGCTCACGCTGCCCGGTGGCGCCACCGTACGCGGGCGCAAGGTCGCCGCGCCCGCCTCGCCCGCCGACTTCGCCCTGCTGCTGGCGCCCGGTCCCGAGCCGGAGTGGCCGTCCCGGCGGGTCCGCTGGCCCGACTTCTGGATCCCGGCCGACCGCGCCGACGCCCTCGACGCGCTGCGGGAGGCGTGGCGGCGCGCGTACGCGGGGGAGCGGGTCGAGGTGGCCTGCCACGGCGGCATCGGCCGCACCGGCACCGCGCTGGCCGCCCTCGCCGTGCTGGACGGGCTGCCGCCCGCGCGGGCGGTGGCCTGGGTGCGGTCCGGCTACCACAGGCGCGCGGTCGAGACGCCATGGCAGCGGTGGTGGCTGCGCGGCGTGCGCTGACGCCCCGGCCGGTCACCGACCGGGACCGCATGATCGGCACCGCGTCACGACACCGGTGAGCCGTCCGGACCTGATCATCCGGCTCGGTAGGGTGCCATCTCATGAGAGCCCGGGTCCTGGCCGCCGCCACCGCCGTCACCCTGCTCACCATCGGCGTTCCGGCCCCGGCCACCGCCGCCGCCCCGGCGCTCACACCCGCAGCCGCCCCGGCTGGCGTAGCCGCAGCCGCGCCGGCCGCGGCACCCGTGCCC
>NZ_JBXUOV010000274.1:0-5056 GCF_057196585.1 Micromonospora sp. ATLC20 | reverse complement strand
GCGCAGCCCGGCCCGGCGCTGGCAGCTCGTGCGGGCGAACGCGGACGCGGTGCCGCCGTCGACCCGCCGGTTCATGGCCCGGGCCCGGCAGCGGCGGATGCGCGCGGCGCTGCCGTGGGCGGTCGCCGCGGCGGTGCTCGCCGTCGCGGGCCTGGTGGCGTGGACGGTGCTGGGCACCGGCCTGTTCGGCGTCCGCGAGGTACGGGTGGTCGGCGCGCGGCTGGTCACCCCGGTGCAGATCCGCGACGCCGCGGCGGTGCCGGACAACGCGCCGCTGGCCCGGGTGGACCTGGACGCGACCGCGCGCAAGGTCGGCACGCTGCCGCCGGTGGCGAGCGCGACTGTGGAACGGGAGTGGCCGGGCACGCTGGTGATCCGGGTGCGGGAGCGCACCCCGGTGGCGGCGGTGCCGCAGGGTGAGGGCTTCGTGGTCGTCGACGGCTCGGGCGTGGTGTTCCAGCGCCTGGACCGGGCGCCGGACGGGTTGCCGCAGGTCCGGGTGGTCCGGCCGGGCCCCGACGACCCGGGTACGCGGGCCGGGCTGGCGGTGCTCGCGGCGCTGGGGGAGAAGCTGCGCGCGGAGCTGGTCGCGGTGGACGTGGCCGGCCTGGCCCGGATCACGCTGCTGCTGCGCGGTGAGCGTCAGGTGTTCTGGGGTGACGCCTCCCGGGGCACCGACAAGTCGACGGTGGCGACTGCTCTGCTGAGCCGCAAGGCGGACCGGATCGACGTCAGCGCGCCGGACGTGGTCACGTTCGAGTGACCCGCGGCTCAGCGGGCGGGCGATGTGTCCCCTGTCGCTCGGTCGGCGACACGCCGGAACAGGTCCTTGGCTCCTGGCGCGGCGGCGCATACGTTGCCCCGAAGAGATCAGTGGTTGACATAACTCTAAGCCTCTAGTAGAGGGTGAGGGTTCAGCCGTCGGAGGCCACGGGGAGTGTCCGGCCGCTGATCCGGCCAAGCCGTGTGGGGTCGGCCCATGCCAATCTCGAAGGGAAAGGACCGGAGATGACACCTCCGCACAACTACCTGGCGGTCATCAAGGTCGTCGGCATCGGGGGCGGCGGCGTCAACGCCGTCAACCGGATGATCGAGGTTGGGCTCAAGGGCGTCGAGTTCATCGCGATCAACACCGATGCGCAGGCGTTGCTGATGAGCGACGCGGACGTCAAGCTCGACGTGGGCCGGGAGCTGACCCGGGGACTCGGCGCGGGCGCCAACCCGGACGTCGGCAAGAACGCGGCCGAGGACCACCGCGACGAGATCGAAGAGGTCCTCAAGGGCGCCGACATGGTGTTCGTGACCTGCGGCGAGGGCGGCGGCACCGGCACCGGCGGCGCGCCGGTCGTGGCGAACATCGCCCGCAAGCTCGGCGCGCTCACCATCGGTGTGGTCACCCGGCCGTTCTCGTTCGAGGGCAAGCGCCGGCAGGTCCAGGCCGAGGCGGGCATCGAGGAGCTGCGCAACCAGTGCGACACGCTCATCGTGATCCCGAACGACCGCCTGCTCGCGCTCGGCGACCGCAACATCTCCATGATGGACGCGTTCCGCACCGCCGACCAGGTGCTCCTCTCCGGTGTCCAGGGCATCACCGACCTGATCACCACGCCGGGTCTGATCAACCTGGACTTCGCCGACGTGAAGAGCGTGATGAGCGGCGCCGGCAGCGCGCTCATGGGCATCGGCAGCGCCCGGGGCGAGAACCGTGCCGTCGAGGCGGCCGAGGCGGCCATCTCCAGCCCGCTGCTGGAGCAGAGCATGGACGGCGCGCGCGGCGTGCTGCTCTCCATCGCCGGCGGGTCGGACCTCGGTCTGTTCGAGATCAACGACGCGGCGCAGCTGGTCACCGACGCGGCCCACCCGGACGCGAACATCATCTTCGGTGCGGTCATCGACGACGCGCTCGGCGACGAGGTGCGGGTGACAGTGATCGCGGCGGGCTTCGACGGTGGCACGCCGGCGTACAAGGCGGTCGAGCCGCCGCGCAAGAGCAACCAGAACCCGCCGGCCCAGCCGAACGCTCCGGTGAGCCCGCCGGCCACCATGCCGGCGCCGCAGCAGCCGTCGCGCCGGGTGCTGTTCGACGACGTCGACGTGCCCGACTTCCTCAAGAACGGGTCCTGAGCCGCGCCGATGACGGAGTCACAGACGGCGGTGCGGCCCGAGCGGCGTGCCGAGCTGGCGGCCGGGCTGGCCCGGGTGCGGGCCCGCATCGCCGACGCCTGCGCGGCCGCCGGGCGGCCGCGCGACGAGGTCACCCTGGTCGCGGTGACCAAGACGTACCCGGCGGCGGACGTGGTCGCGCTGGCCGGGCTCGGTGTGACCGACGTCGGGGAGAACCGCGACCAGGAGGCGGCGCCGAAGGCGCAGGCGGTGGCAGAGACCGGCGCCGCGCCGCGCTGGCACTTCATCGGCCAGTTGCAGCGCAACAAGGCCCGCTCGGTGGTCCGCTACGCCGACGTGGTCCAGTCGGTGGACAGCGTCCGGCTGGCCGCCGCGCTGGACGCCGCCGCCGGGGCGGTCCGGGACCGGCCGCTGGACGTGCTGGTGCAGGTGAGCATCGACGGCGACCCGGCCCGGGGCGGCGCGCTGCCGGGCGCGGCAGATCCGCAGCGCGGGCTCGACCCGGTGGCCGCGGCGGTGGCCGGGGCCGACGGGCTGCGGCTGGCGGGCCTGATGGCGGTGGCGCCGCTGGGCTGGGAGCCGGACCGGGCGTTCGCCCGGCTGGCCGAGGTGGCGGCGGCGCTGCGGGCCGACCATCCGGGCGCGACGGTGCTGTCGGCGGGCATGAGCGGAGACCTGGAGAGCGCGATCGGTCACGGCGCGACACATGTCCGTGTCGGCAGCGCGTTGCTCGGAATGCGCCCTGCGCTGCGGTAGCCTCACCACGACGGAAGCAAATTACATCAGTGTTGTTCAGGACGGCGTTCCCGTAGCCGGGGGCCGTGACGGGCGGACCGCGAACCGCACGTCAGGGGATTGCCGATCCGGTCCGGTGGGCATGATCGTCCACTCGTGATCAAGCGACACGGCACGGGGGCGCGTGCCGCACGGCGGACGGAAGGGCGCGGGGATGGGTGCACTGCGCAAGGCGGGGGTCTGGCTCGGTCTCGTCGAGGAGGACGACGAGCGGGCGTACGAGGACGGTGGCTACGACAAGGGTGGCTACCGGGACTCGTCGCGCTACCGGTCGAGCCGGTACGCCGAGGAGTTCGCCGACGAGGACGACGACGAGGCCGAGGAGCCGCCGACGACGCGTGGCCGGCTCGGCGAGCGGGGCCGGCTGTCCGAGCGCGCCTCCAGCCGCGCCGCCGACGTCGACCGGGCCGAGACCGAGCGCCCGGAGCGGGCCGAGCGGTCCAGCGTGCGGTCGATCACCCGGTCCTCCGGCGGCGACAGCTCGGGCGCCCTGACCTATCACACCCGGGACAATCTCGCGCTCGCGCCGCAGGCTCAGCCGCGCGAGCGGGAGCGTGTGGCGCCGGAGGACGAGCAGCGCTACCAGATCACCACGCTGCACCCGACCACGTACCGCGAGGCGCGGACCATCGGCGAGCACTTCCGGGACGGCGTACCGGTGATCATCAACCTCACCGAGATGGACGAGGCGGACGCCCGCCGGCTCGTCGACTTCGCCGCCGGGCTCGCGTTCGGTCTGCGCGGTACGATCGAGCGCGTGACCAACCGGGTGTTCCTGCTCTCACCGGCCAATGTCCAGGTCACCGCGGAGGACAAGGCCAAGATCGCTGAGGGCGGCTTCTTCAGCCTGAGCTGAGCCGCACGACCGAGGGACGTCGCCTGCCGTGTTGTCGATCCTGTTCCAGGTGCTCTACCTGCTGCTGTACATCTTCCTAATTGTCCTATTGGCGCGATTTGTTCTTGGGGCGGTGCTGGCCTATGGTCGCCGCTGGCAACCGGGACGGGGAGCGTCGGCGGGACTGGAAGTCGTGTGGAGCGTCACTGATCCGCCCCTGCGAGCGTTGAGGCGTGTGATCCCACCACTGCGAATTGGTACCGTGAGCATCGACCTGGCCTCCCTTGTGCTCCTGGTTATCCTGTTCGTGCTGATGGAGTTCGTGTTTAGGCGCCTGATCTTCGCGTTTGCCTGACCAGAGCGCTTTCGCGGCCGCAACTGACCCGAGGAGTTTCGATGCCGCTGACCCCGGCCGACGTCCACAACGTCGCCTTCAAAAAGCCGCCGATCGGCAAGCGGGGGTATGACGAGGAGGAGGTCGACGCCTTCCTGGACGAGGTCGAGCGTGAGCTGGCCCGTCTGATCGAGGAGAACAACGAGCTGCGCGCCCAGGTGGAGCGCGGCGGTCGGGGTGGCGCTCCCGCCGGCCCCGGCGGTGACGCCCGCCTCGCGGCGGAGCTCAACGACGTCAAGGCCCAGCTCGACCGGGTGCAGCGCGACAAGGCGGCCGCCGAGCAGGCGGCCCGCGCGATGCAGGCCGAGCTGGAGCAGGTCCGCACGCAGGGCGGCCCGGCCGGCGTGACCGGTGACGGCGAGCAGCAGGCGCTGCGGGTGCTCATGATGGCCCAGCGCACCGCCGACGACCACGTCTCCGACGCCCGTCGCGAGGCCGACCAGCTGCTCTCCGAGGCCCGCTCGAAGGCCGAAGAGGTCACCCGGGAGGCGCGCGCCAAGGCCGACGCCCTGGAGCGGGACGCCCGCCAGCGGCACCAGGAGGCCATGGGCGGCCTGGACGCCAAGCGCACCGCGCTGCAGAAGCACATCGAGGAGCTCAAGCAGTTCGAGCGCGAGTACCGCACCCGCCTCAAGGCGTACCTGGAGAGCCAGCTGCGTGACCTCGACGGTCGCGGCCAGGGTCTCGAGGTGGAGATGAACCGCGCCGAGGGCACCCGTGCCACAGGCAGCAACGGTCTCGCCGCGGCCGGCCTCGCCGGCTCCTACGGCGGTGGCCGCTCGGGCTCGCTCGAGTCCGGCCGCTGATCCCGCGTCGGGGGGCGGGCCCCGGTCGGCCCCCCACCCCCCACACCCCCACCACCCCGCCGGGGGGGTGCCCTGGTAGCCGCCCCCATCCTCGTCAAACAC
>NZ_JBXUOV010000273.1:0-5063 GCF_057196585.1 Micromonospora sp. ATLC20 | reverse complement strand
GCTTCTGGTTGGTGTGTGGTTGTTCTTTGAGAACTCAACAGGGTGCTTGTAAAGCCAGTGCCAATTGTTTTATACCCCGGACTGGTGGCTGTTCTTTCGAGGATGGTTGCTGGTTGGGATTCCTTTGGCAACACTTTTGTTGTCAGGATGCTGTTCGACAAAGATTTTTGTTGGAGAGTTTGATCCTGGCTCAGGACGAACGCTGGCGGCGTGCTTAACACATGCAAGTCGAGCGGAAAGGCCCTTCGGGGTACTCGAGCGGCGAACGGGTGAGTAACACGTGAGCAACCTGCCCCAGGCTTTGGGATAACCCCGGGAAACCGGGGCTAATACCGAATATGACCTCCGATCGCATGGTTGGTGGTGGAAAGTTTTTCGGCTTGGGATGGGCTCGCGGCCTATCAGCTTGTTGGTGGGGTGATGGCCTACCAAGGCGACGACGGGTAGCCGGCCTGAGAGGGCGACCGGCCACACTGGGACTGAGACACGGCCCAGACTCCTACGGGAGGCAGCAGTGGGGAATATTGCACAATGGGCGGAAGCCTGATGCAGCGACGCCGCGTGAGGGATGACGGCCTTCGGGTTGTAAACCTCTTTCAGCAGGGACGAAGCGTAAGTGACGGTACCTGCAGAAGAAGCGCCGGCCAACTACGTGCCAGCAGCCGCGGTAAGACGTAGGGCGCGAGCGTTGTCCGGATTTATTGGGCGTAAAGAGCTCGTAGGCGGCTTGTCGCGTCGACCGTGAAAACCTGGGGCTCAACCCCAGGCCTGCGGTCGATACGGGCAGGCTAGAGTTCGGTAGGGGAGACTGGAATTCCTGGTGTAGCGGTGAAATGCGCAGATATCAGGAGGAACACCGGTGGCGAAGGCGGGTCTCTGGGCCGATACTGACGCTGAGGAGCGAAAGCGTGGGGAGCGAACAGGATTAGATACCCTGGTAGTCCACGCTGTAAACGTTGGGCGCTAGGTGTGGGGGGCCTCTCCGGTTCCCTGTGCCGCAGCTAACGCATTAAGCGCCCCGCCTGGGGAGTACGGCCGCAAGGCTAAAACTCAAAGGAATTGACGGGGGCCCGCACAAGCGGCGGAGCATGCGGATTAATTCGATGCAACGCGAAGAACCTTACCTGGGTTTGACATGGCCGCAAAACTGTCAGAGATGGCAGGTCCTTCGGGGGCGGTCACAGGTGGTGCATGGCTGTCGTCAGCTCGTGTCGTGAGATGTTGGGTTAAGTCCCGCAACGAGCGCAACCCTCGTTCGATGTTGCCAGCGCGTTATGGCGGGGACTCATCGAAGACTGCCGGGGTCAACTCGGAGGAAGGTGGGGATGACGTCAAGTCATCATGCCCCTTATGTCCAGGGCTTCACGCATGCTACAATGGCCGGTACAATGGGCTGCGATACCGTGAGGTGGAGCGAATCCCAAAAAGCCGGTCTCAGTTCGGATCGGGGTCTGCAACTCGACCCCGTGAAGTCGGAGTCGCTAGTAATCGCAGATCAGCAACGCTGCGGTGAATACGTTCCCGGGCCTTGTACACACCGCCCGTCACGTCACGAAAGTCGGCAACACCCGAAGCCGGTGGCCCAACCCTTGTGGAGGGAGCCGTCGAAGGTGGGGCTGGCGATTGGGACGAAGTCGTAACAAGGTAGCCGTACCGGAAGGTGCGGCTGGATCACCTCCTTTCTAAGGAGCACCATCCACCGAAAGGTGGCATGGAGCCCGCGGCCCGCGAATGTCGGGTCGGGGTGCTCAGATGGCGGAGACACTGGCAAGTTCGGCGCCGGCAACGGCCAGAAGTTTTCCTAGTACAGCCGCTTTCGGGTGGTGGGAACGGGGTTCTGGTGCGGCTGGGGACGGATGTAAGCACCCTGTTGGGTCCTGAAAGAACAACCCGAGCGGTTGTTGTTTCAGAGCCTTGGAGACGAGCGGGAGCTCGTCGAGGCGCCAGGCATGGCCTGGTCTCGCAAACCGTAACCATGTGGTGGTTGTAGGTGTGGGGCTGTGGGTTGTGGGTTGGTTGTTTGTTGAGAATTGCACAGTGGACGCGAGCATCTTTGTGGTCAAGTTGTCAAGGGCGAACGGTGGATGCCTTGGCACCAGGAGCCGATGAAGGACGTGGGAGGCCGCGATAGGCCTGGGGGAGCTGTCAACCAAGCTGTGATCCCAGGGTGTCCGAATGGGGAAACCCGGCATCAGTCATGTGATGTCACCCGCACCTGAACACATAGGGTGTGTGGGGGGAACGCGGGGAAGTGAAACATCTCAGTACCCGTAGGAAGAGAAAACAAATAGTGATTCCGTGAGTAGTGGCGAGCGAAAGCGGATTGAGGCTAAACCGGCGGCGTGTGATACCTGTCAGGGGTTGCGTCGTCGGGGTTGTGGGACCCTGCTGAGTGTGCTGACACGCACTCGAGGAGTTACAAAGTCAGTGGCTAGTCGAACAGTCTGGAATGGCTGACCGTAGACGGTGATAGTCCGGTAGGTGAAAGTTGCTGGTCTTCTGTGGGTGTTCCCGAGTAGCGGCGGACTCCTGAAATCTGCCGTGAATCTGCCAGGACCACCTGGTAAGCCTAAATACTTCCTGGTGACCGATAGCGGACGAGTACCGTGAGGGAATGGTGAAAAGTACCCCGGGAGGGGAGTGAAATAGTACCTGAAACCGTTCGCCTACAATCCGTCGGAGCCTTGCGGGGTGACGGCGTGCCTTTTGAAGAATGAGCCTGCGAGTTAGTGGCATGTGGCGAGGTTAACCCGTGTGGGGGAGCCGTAGCGAAAGCGAGTCTGAATAGGGCGTTTTTAGTCGCATGCTCTAGACCCGAAGCGGAGTGATCTAGCCATGGGCAGGCTGAAGCGCGGGTAAGACCGCGTGGAGGGCCGAACCCACCAACGTTGAAAAGTTGGGGGATGACCTGTGGTTAGGGGTGAAAGGCCAATCAAACTCCGTGATAGCTGGTTCTCCCCGAAATGCATTTAGGTGCAGCGTCGCGTGTTTCTTGCCGGAGGTAGAGCACTGGATGGTCTAGGGGGCCCACAAGCTTACCGAAATCAGCCAAACTCCGAATGCCGGTAAGTGAGAGCGCGGCAGTGAGACTGCGGGGGATAAGCTTCGTAGTCGAGAGGGAAACAGCCCAGATCACCAGCTAAGGCCCCTAAGCGTGTGCTAAGTGGAAAAGGATGTGGGGTCGCATAGACAACCAGGAGGTTGGCTTAGAAGCAGCCACCCTTTAAAGAGTGCGTAATAGCTCACTGGTCAAGTGGTTCCGCGCCGACAATGTAGCGGGGCTCAAGCACACCGCCGAAGCTGTGGCATTCACATTTTAACTTCGTATCTCCTTGATGAGGTATGCAGGTGTGTGGATGGGTAGGGGAGCGTCGTGCCGGGGGTGAAGCAGCGGGGTGACCCAGTTGTGGACGCGGCACGAGTGAGAATGCAGGCATGAGTAGCGAAAGAAGGGTGAGAAACCCTTCCGCCGGATGACCAAGGGTTCCAGGGCCAGGCTAATCCGCCCTGGGTGAGTCGGGACCTAAGGCGAGGCCGAGAGGCGTAGTCGATGGACAACGGGTTGATATTCCCGTACCCGCGAAAGAGCGACCCTGATGAACCTCGTTGTGCTAACCACCCGAACTGCCGGCGGTCTTCGGATCAATGGTGGGGAGCGTGGGAACCTGGCGGGTAGTAGTCAAGCGATGGGGTGACGCAGGAAGGTAGCTGAGCCCGGCCGGTGGTTGTGCCGGGGTAAGCGTGTAGGCCGGTGTGTAGGCAAATCCGCACACCACATAGGCTGAGACGTGATGCCGAGCCGATTCAGGTGAAGTCAGTGATCCTATGCTGCCGAGAAAAGCCTCTAGCGAGTTCTTAGCGGCCCGTACCCCAAACCGACACAGGTGGTCAGGTAGAGAATACCGAGGCGATCGGGCGAACTGTGGTTAAGGAACTCGGCAAATTGCCCCCGTAACTTAGGGAGAAGGGGGGCCGGAGACGTGAAGCCCCGCGCGGGTGGAGCGTTGTATGGCCGCAGAGAGCAGGGGGAAGCGACTGTTTACTAAAAACACAGGTCCATGCGAAGAAGTAATTCGATGTATATGGACTGACGCCTGCCCGGTGCTGGAACGTTAAGGGGACCTGTTAGCTCTTCGGGGCGAAGCGGAGAACTTAAGCGCCAGTAAACGGCGGTGGTAACTATAACCATCCTAAGGTAGCGAAATTCCTTGTCGGGTAAGTTCCGACCTGCACGAATGGCGTAACGACTTCCCCACTGTCTCAACCACAGGCCCGGCGAAATTGCATTACGAGTAAAGATGCTCGTTACGCGCGGCAGGACGGAAAGACCCCGGGACCTTTACTATAGCTTGACATTGGTATCTGAATTAGCTTGTGTAGGATAGGTGGGAGCCGGTGAAGTCCATACGCCAGTATGGGTGGAGGCAATCTTGAAATACCACTCTGGTTGATTTGGGTATCTAACTTCGGACCGTTATCCGGTTCAGGGACAGTGTCTGGTGGGTAGTTTAACTGGGGCGGTTGCCTCCTAAAGGGTAACGGAGGCGCCCAAAGGTTCCCTCAGCCTGGTTGGCAATCAGGTGTTGAGTGCAAGTGCACAAGGGAGCTTGACTGTGAGACTGACAGGTCGAGCAGGGACGAAAGTCGGGACTAGTGATCCGGCACTGGCATGTGGAAGCGGTGTCGCTCAACGGATAAAAGGTACCCCGGGGATAACAGGCTGATCTTCCCCAAGAGTCCATATCGACGGGATGGTTTGGCACCTCGATGTCGGCTCGTCGCATCCTGGGGCTGTAGCAGGTCCCAAGGGTTGGGCTGTTCGCCCATTAAAGCGGTACGCGAGCTGGGTTTAGAACGTCGTGAGACAGTTCGGTCCCTATCCGCCGTGCGCGTAGGATACTTGAGAAGGGCTGTCCCTAGTACGAGAGGACCGGGACGGACGAACCTCTGGTGTGCCAGTTGTCCCGCCAGGGGCACGGCTGGTTAGCTACGTTCGGAAGGGATAACCGCTGAAAGCATCTAAGCGGGAAGCTCGCTTCAAGATGAGGTATCCCACCCACATT
>NZ_JBXUOV010000272.1:0-5114 GCF_057196585.1 Micromonospora sp. ATLC20 | reverse complement strand
GCGCGGGACGGGCCGGTTGCGGGGCAGGGTGAGCGGCCGGGTGGGCCGCCGGTGGCGCCGGGTGCGCCGGGTGCGGGTTGTTCGGCACGGCCCAGGGCGCGGTGTACGGCAGCGTCGGCGTCGGTGGCGGCAGCTCCGGGGCGTGCAGCTCCCAGCCGGTGGTGTCCACCCCCGCCCACGGGTCGACAGGCGTGGCGTGTTCCGGCGACGCGAGCGGCGGCACCGGGGTGGGCTCGGCGGACTCGCCCCAGGCGGGCCGGCGTGCCGGCGGTGGCGGGACGGCTGCGGAACCGCTCCAGCGGGGCGCCTCGGCCCGGGTCGGGTTCGGGGCGTTCTCCACGCGGGTCGGGTCCGGCGTGTTCCCGGCCCGGATGGAGGCCGGGACGTTCTCGACCTTGGTGGGATCCGGCGTGGTCGCGGCCCGGGGTGGCTGCGGCGCGACGTCGATGCGGGTCGGATCCGGCCGGCCCCCGGTACGCGGAGTGGGGACGGGCGTGGTGCGGCCGGGAACCGCTGCGGATCCCCGCGCCCGGGTCACCGGTACGGGCGGGGTGGCGTCGATGCCGGCCGGTGTTCCGGCGTCGGCGGTCGGGGCCTCGCTGTCTGTGGGCACGTCGCCCGCGTCGGCCGGCGTTCCGGCGTCGCCGGTGGGGGCGTCGGCGGTCGTCGTGCTCGCCGGTGGGTTCGGGCTCGTGCCGTCGAGCGCGGTGGTGTCGGCCGGGTCTGCCGGCTCGCCCGCCGGTTCGGCTCGTTGGCCCCGCCGTGCCGGTTCGGCCTGCTCGGACGGTTCGGGGCGGTCCTCCGGCAGCGCCCGCCCGTCCTGCCGCGCGGGTTCGGCCTGCTCCGACTGCTCGGCGGGGGCCGGCTGCGGGCCGGTGGTCGAGGCCGCCGGGCTGGGCGTGACCGGGACGTCGGGCGGGGAGGCGGGCGCCGCGCCGCCGGACGGCTGGTCACCGGGATCGGCGCGGTGCGGCTGCTCATCCGGCGCGACGGCGGACGGCGGGCGGTGGGGCGTACCGTCGTGCGGCCTGCTCTCGGCGGCGCCGGACGGCTGCTCGGCCGGAACGTCGGCATAGGTCGGGTCGTCGGCGCCCTCCGGCGTGGTGGACGGGGACGCCGGAGCCGAGGCGCCGGTGGCGTCCTCGGTGTCGGCGGCGGTCGCCGGCTCGGTGACGGACGGCATCTCGGCCCCGTCGGCCGGCCGGTCCGCCCCCGGCTGCGGCTGCGGCATCGCGGCTATCTCCTCTCGCGCCCGTTGCGAGGTTAGTACCGCCCCGCCACCCGGGACGAATCCCGCCCGCCCCGGGCCCCCACTCCGGTGATCAAGGAGTTCGTGTCCGGTGGGAGCGTGGGACAGTCCGCAAACTCCTTGATCAACGCGGTGGACACGGGCGCGGGCGCGGGAGAGGGCGGGGGCACCGCGTACGCTTGGGCATCATGAGTGCCCCGTCCACGACCCCGCGTCCCGCCGCCGCCAACTCGGTCTGGCCCCGGCTGGAGCCGTTGCTGCCGCAGGTGACCAAGCCCATCCAGTACGTGGGTGGAGAGCTGGGCGCGGTGGTGAAGGACTGGGACGCCGCGACCGTCCGGTGGGCGCTGATGTACCCGGACGCGTACGAGGTGGGCCTGCCCAACCAGGGCGTGCAGATCCTGTACGAGGTGCTCAACGAGCTGCCCGACGTGCTGGCCGAGCGGACGTACGCGGTCTGGCCGGACCTGGAGAAGCTGATGCGCGCCCACAGCGTGCCGCAGTTCACCGTCGACGCCCACCGCCCGGTGCGTGACTTCGACGTGTTCGGCGTCTCGTTCTCCACCGAGCTGGGCTACACCAACCTGCTCACCGCGATCGACCTGGCCGGCATCCCGATGCTCGCCGCCGACCGCACCGACGCCGACCCGGTGATCGTGGCCGGCGGGCACGCCGCGTTCAACCCGGAGCCGATAGCCGACTTCGTCGACGCCGCGGTGCTCGGCGACGGCGAGGAGGCGGTCCTGGAGATCACCGCCATCGTGCGGGAGTGGAAGGCGGAGGGCTCCCCGGGCGGCCGGGACGAGCTGCTGCTGCGGCTGGCGCGGACCGAGAGCGTCTACGTGCCGCGCTTCTACGACGTCGACTACCTGCCGGACGGCCGGATCCAGCGGGTCGTGCCGAACCGACCGGACGTGCCGTTCCGCGTGCACAAGCGCACGACCATGGACCTGGACGCCTGGCCGTACCCGAAGAAGCCCCTGGTGCCGCTCGCCGAGACGGTCCACGAGCGGTACGCGGTGGAGATCTTCCGGGGCTGCACCCGGGGCTGCCGGTTCTGCCAGGCCGGCATGATCACGCGCCCGGTGCGGGAGCGGTCGATCACCACCGTCGGCCAGATGGTCAAGGAAGGGCTGGAGTTCTCCGGCTTCCACGAGGTGGGCCTGCTGTCGCTGTCGTCGGCCGACCACTCCGAGATCGGCGACATGTGCTCCGGCCTGGCCGAG
Organism: Micromonospora sp. ATLC20; assembly: GCF_057196585.1. NCBI lineage: Bacteria > Bacillati > Actinomycetota > Actinomycetes > Micromonosporales > Micromonosporaceae > Micromonospora > Micromonospora sp. ATLC20. The sequence continues at coordinate 2,639 of NZ_JBXUOV010000272.1, read as the reverse complement.
CAGTACGCCGGCACCAACGTCTCGCTGTCGCTGCCGTCGACCCGGGTGGACGCCTTCAACATCGACCTGGCCCAGGAGCTGTCCCGCAACGGCCGCCGGACCGGTCTGACCTTCGCCCCCGAGGGCGGGTCGGAGCGGATCCGCAAGGTGATCAACAAGATGGTGTCGAAGGAAGACCTCATCCGCACCGTGGTCACCGCGTACTCCAACGGCTGGCGGCAGGTGAAGCTCTACTTCATGTGCGGCCTGCCCACCGAGACCGACGAGGACGTCCTGGAGATCGCCGACATGGCGCACGAGGTGATCCGGGCCGGCCGCGCCGCCACCGGGTCCAAGGACATCCGCTGCACGGTCTCCATCGGCGGGTTCGTGCCGAAGCCGCACACCCCGTTCCAGTGGGCCTCGATGGAGCGGCCGGAGGTCATCGACGGCCGGCTCAAGCTGCTCAAGCAGGCGATCAACAGCGACCGGTCGCTGGGCCGGGCGATCGGCTTCCGCTACCACGACGGCGAGCCGTCGCTGATCGAGGGCCTGCTGTCCCGGGGCGACCGCCGGGTCGGCTCCGTGATCCGCAAGGTCTGGGAGAACGGCGGCCGCTTCGACGGCTGGAGCGAGCACTTCTCGTACCAGCGGTGGGTGGACGCCGCCGCCGAGGTGCTGCCCGCGTACGGCGTGGACCTCGACTGGTACACCACCCGCGAGCGCGAGGAACTGGAGGTCCTGCCCTGGGACCACCTCGACTCCGGCCTGGACAAGGACTGGCTCTGGCAGGACTGGCAGGACTCGCTGTCGGAGTACGAGCAGGACGACTGCCGCTGGACGCCCTGCTTCGACTGCGGTGTCTGCCCGTCCATGGACACCGAGATCCAGATCGGCCCGACCGGCCGCAAGCTGCTGCCGCTCACCCCGGTCAACGGGCTGAAGCTGCCCGCCGCCGCCCAGGGCTGAGCCCGCCCGTACGCACCGGAGCGCGGGAACCCGACCCGGGTGCCCGCGCTCCGTCGTCTCCGGTGACCGCCGCGGTACGCGGGGTGGGGGTGCCCCGACTGGTCCTTCCTCGATACGCTGCGTCCGTAATGGACCGGCCGCGCCGGTAGCGGGGAGGACAGGCAGCATGGGCATCAATCCGCCGGACACCGGCGATCTGCACGTCAGCGTCGAGGACCTGGATGCGGCGGCCGAGTACATCGAGCGCCTCAAGCAGTACGTCGAGGACACCATCTCCTGGGAGATGCAACGCATCAAGGAGGACATGAAGGGCGACAGCAACAGCCCGCAGATCATGCCCAACGGCACCCCGTTCGGCGCGTTCGCCGACGCCCGGTTGCAGTGGCAGGCGCTGGAACGCTCGACGGCCAACATGGAGGCCCACCTCAAGGGTCTCTCGGCCAAGCTGGCCGGCCTGAAGAAGGGCACCGAGGACATCGCCAAGGCGTTCCGCGACGCCGAGGAGCGCAACGCCGCGAACGGCAAGGACATCGAACGGCTGCTGGAGTCCGCGGCTCCGCCGCCCGGTGGCGCCGAGCCGCCCACCTACCCGTACCCGGCCTGAGAGAGGAGACGGTCATGGCTGGAGCCACCTGGGAACGCTGTGTCCGCGAGGTGACGCTGTCGGCGGATCCGTACACCGTCGGCGTGGTCGGCTCGGGGTGGAGCAACCTCTCCACCGCTCTGGGCCACCTGCGCGACTCCCTCGTCGGCCGGTCGTTCGTCGGTCCGATCGCGGCCGGCCAGGAGCGCCCGCACACCGGCGGCCTGCCCGGGATGCTCGCCGGCTGGAAGGGCAGCGGCGGCGACGCGTACCGCGAGCACCTGTCCGAGATCGGCAAGGACATCGAGGACCTCATCACGCACGCCAGCAACGTCAGTGGCGCGCTGTCGCGGATCGAGGGTGACATCCGCAAGACGGTGGCGAGCATCCCGATCCCGCTGATGGACAACTTCGGCTGGAACGAGTGGAGCCTGCCCGGCGGCACCGAGCTGGACGACGCCCGCGACGGGGAGAGCCAGTCCGGCTTCCTCGCCGCCCTGCGCAGCGACTACCAGGGCAACCAGTCCCTGTACGCCGACGGCGCGTTCCGCGACAAGGCCGACGACCTCGAAGCCACCATGAAGATCGACGGCAACGCCAGCGACCAGAAGCGTGGCGGCTGGTGGGACACCAAGTCGCACCTCGACAACTGGTACAACGACAACCAGAAGGCGGCCAACGCGGCGATGTCGCCGTTGCCGGCGGCGGTCGAGGCCGAGCGCCCCAAGCTGGCCGTACCCCAGCCCAAGAACGACTTCGGCGACGGCTACCGGGGCGACCCGCGTGTTCCCCCGTCGGGCGTACCCGGTGGTGGCCTGCCCGGTGGCGGCGCACCCGGCGGCGGTATGCCCGGCGGTGGCATGCCCGGCGGCGGCCCGATGCCGTCCATCGGCAGCACCGGCATCGGTGGCGGCACGCCCGGTGGTGGCTCGTACACGCCGCCCCCCGGTGGGCCCGGCGGCGGCCTGCCGGGCGGCGGCTCCTACACCCCGCCGACCACCGGGGGCATCCCCGAGCTCGGTGGCGCCCCCGGCTCGGGCACACCGGAGTACGGCAGCGGTCTGGCCGGCGCCGGCGGGCCCGGCACGCTCGGCCTGGGCGCCGGCGG
>NZ_JBXUOV010000271.1:0-5161 GCF_057196585.1 Micromonospora sp. ATLC20 | reverse complement strand
GGCCAGCGCCCGGTGGTCGACCCAGCGCCAGGCGGCCACCGCGATCGCGCTGCCCGCGGCGCCGGCCCAGGCCGCGTCCGCCAGGCCCAGTCCGGCGTACGGAGTCAGCACCGCGGCAGCGCCGCCGAGCCCTCCCGCCAGTACGCTCCACCGCCGCGCCGAGTTGCGTAGCCGGCGCAGCCTGCGGAAGTGCCGGGCCCGTTCGTCCGCCATCGTGTCCGCCCTTCCGTCAGCCGGTAGTGGTCTCCCCGGTGCCACGCTCCCGGCTCATGCTGGCCCGGATCTCGTCGAGCCGGGCGGCGGCGGCCGGGTCGGCCGGCTGCCCCACGGCGGGGGTCTCGGACCGGCTGCCGAGCTGCTCACCGGCCATGCTCGACCGGATCTGCTCCAGTCTCGCCGATCCGGCCGAGTCGAGCGTGGCCTTCTGGATCTCCAGCATCCGGCCCTCGACCGAGTTGCCGGCCAGCTCGGCCCGGCCCATGGCGGTGGCGTAGCGGCGTTCGATCCGGTCGCGGACCTCGTCCAGCGAGGGGGTGTTGGCGGGCGCGGTGAGCGACGACATCGACTCCAGCGAGCGGGCCACGCTCTCCTGCATCTTGGCCTGCTCCAGCTGGCTGAGCAGCTTGGTGCGCTCGGCCAGCTTCTGCTGGAGGATCATCGAGTTGTTCTCGACCGCCTTGCGGGCCTGCGCGGCCGCGCCGAGCGCCTGGTCGTGCAGCGTCTTGAGGTCTTCCAGCGCCTGTTCGGCGGAGACCAGCTGGGTGGCCAGCATCTGGGCGGTCTGCTCGTAGCGCCCGGCCTCGGTCTCGTCGCCCCGGCCCCGGGCCTGGTCGGCCACTGCGAGCGCCTGCCGCGCGTTGCCCTGGAGCTGTTCCACCTCGGTCATCTGCCGGGACAGCTTCATCTCCAGCTGACGCTGGTTGCCGATCACCGCGGCCGCCTGCTGCACCAGCGCCTGGTGCTGGCGCTGTGCCTCCTCGACGGCCTGCTGGATCTGCACCTTGGGATCGGCGTGCTCGTCGATCTTCGCGCCGAAGAGCGCCATCAGGTACTTCCAACCCTTGACGAACGGGTTAGCCATCTCCGCCTCGTCCCCTCAGTAGCGTCGCGCCTACATCGTCCCAGCCGGACGCCACTCCGGCACCCGTACGCTCCTGATCAACAGTACGACGCGAACGCCAGCCTGCCCACGACGTGACAGCCGGGGTCAGGCGGCGCAGACCACATCCCGCTCGGCGGGGCGTACGCGGGTGCTGCGCAGCGTGGCCTTGAGGGGCGAGTCCTGCCGGACCTGGACGGCGACAGCGCCGTCGGAGGTGACCTGCCGGACACTCCTGTTCGTCGCCTTGCGGACGGCGGCCGGCGTCACCGAGGCCGGCTCGTCGGCCACCGGAACCAGCACGCCGGGCATCTGCTCGGCCAGGGCGACGGTGTCGCTCACCTCGCGGAGCAGCTCGGACAGGCGGGCGCCGAGCGCGTCGCAGATCGCGGCCAGCAGTTCGCTGGAGGGTTCCTTCTGGCCGCGTTCGATCTCGGAGAGGTAGCCGAGGCTGACGTTGGCGGCGGAGGAGACCTCGCGGAGGGTGCGGTGCTGCCCTTGCCTGCGTGCTCGCAGCGCGTCACCGATCACCCGGCGTAGCAGGACCATCGCACCTCCCCCTGAACGGGACCACCATCTCCGGCCGGACCGCGTCGCGCCGGACGCGGTGGACCGCTCCGGCGCCGACGGCGACCGCCGGAGCCTTCCCGCAACCGTACCCGTTGGTCGCCACGACGACATCCCACCCCGCCTCTGAAAATCCGGGCGGATCGACAGGTCCGGCGATCCCGCCGCCGGGCGTGTCGGCGCCGCGCGGGCTCACCGGCGGCCGACCCCGGCCGCCTCGGCGGCGTCGGCGTCGGCGGGGAGCTCGATGCGGTCGGCCAGCAGCCGCAGCGCCTCGATCACCGCGGCCGAGCGGATGTGGTCGCGCCCGCCCTCGAGGTCGAGCCGGCGAACCTCGGTGCCGTCCGGTCCGGCGACCGCCACGTAGACCAGGCCGACCGGCTTGTCGTCCTGCGGCTCCGGACCGGCCACGCCGGTGGTGGCCAGGCCCCAGTCGGCGCCGCAGCGCTGCCGTCCGCCCTCGGCCAGCGCCGCCGCCACGTCCGGGTCGACCGGGCCACGGTCGGCAAGCAGGTCCTCCGGTACGCCGGCGAGCGTCGCCTTGAGTTCGGTGGCGTAGACCACCATGCCGCCCCGGTAGATCGAGCTGACCCCGGCGATCTCCACGATCGCGGCGGCGAGCAGGCCGCCGGTCAGCGACTCGACGGTGGCCAGCGTCTCGCCGCACTCGTGCAGGCGGTGCACCACGGCGGCCGCCGGGCTGCCGGCGGGCCGCTGGTTACTCGCGTCGGTGTCCATGCCCGCCCCCATTTCCCGCCCCACGCCGGCTTACTCGTCCGCCGCCCGGACCGACGGACCCGGGCCCCGGACCGACAGACCGACCGCCCGGACCGACGGACCGACCGCCCGGACCGACGGGCCCGCCGACCGGCTCAACGGGCCGGGCGGCGCAGCCGCAACGCCTGGGCGATGTAGTCGAACCCGGTGACCACGGTGACCACCACGGCCGCGCCCATGATCCACGGGCCGACCGCGGCGAGCGCCTCCGGCATCGGCCAGAGGTACCAGGTGATGGCCAGGATCTGCAGCGCCGTCTTGACCTTGCCGCCCCGGCTGGCCGCGATCACCCCGTGCCGGATCACCCAGAAGCGCAGCCCGGTGATGCCCAGCTCGCGGGCCAGGATCACCACCGTCACCCACCAGGGCAGCAGGTCGTAGACGGAGAGCAGCAGCAGGGCGGCGCCGGTGAGCGCCTTGTCGGCGATCGGGTCGGCGACCTTGCCCAGCGAGGTGACCAGTTCGTACCGGCGGGCGATCCAGCCGTCGACCAGGTCGGTCGCGGAGGCCACCACGAAGATCAGGCAGGCCGTCATCCGCCAGCCCGCGTGGCTCATGCCGGAGGCGATCACGGTGGCCACGAAGACCGGCACCAGCATCAGTCGCGCGCCGGTGAGCACGTTCGCCGCGTTGAGCAGCGGTACGGGGGCAGCGGCCGTCGACTCCGCTCCCGTCATGTCCCGCATCGCCCCACGTGGCTTCCCCGCTCCATCAGGGCCCGCCGTCACCGTACCGCGCCGGGCGCCGCCGAGATCATCTCATCCGGTACGGCTACCAGGTCCACGCCCTCGGTCGCCGTCACCGTGGCCCGGACCAGGTCACCGGGGCGCAGCGCGGCCAGATCGACCCCGCCGCCGACCGGCGCGACGAGCGTGGTCGAGCCGTCGACCTCGGGTGCCTGGTGGGCGGCCCGCCCCTCCACCACGCCGTCGGCGATCGAGTCCACGAGCACCTCCACCGTCGCGCCGAGGCGCTCCTCGGCGCGCTGCGAGCAGAGTTCGTCGGCCAGCGCGCTGAGCTTGTCGTACCGCCGCTTGATCGTGGCGGCGGAGACCTTGCCGGTGAGCCCGGCGGCCTCGGTGCCGTCCTCGTCGCTGTAGTCGAACATGCCGATCGCGTCCAGCCGCGCCTCGGTCAGGAACCGGACCAGCTCGGCCACGTCCTGCTTCGTCTCGCCGGGGAAGCCGACGATGAAGTTGCTGCGCGCGCCCGCGTCCGGCGCCAGCGCGCGAGCCGAGGCGAGCAGCTCCAGGAACCGGTCGGTGGAGCCGAAGCGCCGCATCCGGCGCAGCACCGGCTCGCTGGAGTGCTGGAACGACAGGTCGAAGTATGCGGCCACGCCCGGCGTGGTGGCGATCACCTCGACCAGGCCGGGCCGGGTCTCGGCGGGCTGGAGGTAGCTGGCGCGGACCCGCACGATCCCGTCGATCGCGGCGAGCTGCGGCAGCAGCTTCTCCAGCGCGCGGGGGTCACCCAGGTCCTTGCCGTACGAGGTGGAGTTCTCACTGACCAGCACCAGCTCCCGGACGCCGGTCTTGGCCAGCCACTCGGCCTCGGCGAGCAGCTCGTCCGGGGTACGCGAGACGAACGCGCCGCGGAAGGCCGGGATGGCGCAGAAGGCGCAGCGCCGGTCGCAGCCGCTGGCGAGCTTCAGCGAGGCCACCGGGCCGGTGTCGAGCCGGTGCCGCAGCACCTGCCGCAGGTGGGCCGGGGTGTGCGCGTCGGTCTCCGGTGCGACCCGGGCCGGGGTGCCGTGCCCCGGTAGCGACACCGCCGCGTCGCGGCGTTTCACCGGGGTCAGCGGCAGCAGTTCCCGCCGGTCGCGGGGGGTGTGCGCGCCGATCGCCTCGCCGGCCAGCACCGAGTCGAGGCGGGCGGCGATGTCCGGGTAGTCGTCGAAGCTGAGCACCGCCTGCGCCTCGGGGAGGCTGTCGGCCAGCTCACGGCCGTACCGCTCGGCCATGCACCCGGCGGCGACGACCTTGGCGCCGGTGTCGGCGGCGGCCAGCAGCGTCTGGATCGAGTCCTGCTTGGCCTTCTCGACGAACCCGCAGGTGTTCACCACCACCACGTCGGCGCCCTCGCCGTCGGTGGTGACCTGCCATCCGTCGGCGTGCAGCCGGGCGGCCAGTTCCTCCGAGTCGACCTCGTTACGGGCGCAGCCGAGGGTCAGCAGGGCGACGCGGCGCCCGTCGGATCGCGGGGTGGAGGAGGAGGCAGACACCATCCGAGGGTACCGGGCCGGTTCCGGTGCGCCGCGCACCCGTCCGGCCAGGGTCAGCGCGCGGACACGGCCACCCGGGCCAGCCGATCGAGGAGGAACACCTCCGTGCCGGCCAGGCCGGTGGAGCAGAAGACCGAGATCTGGTCCGCGGTGGTCCGGCCGGGAACCGCGCCGGCCAGCACCGCGCCCAGGTCGCGCAACCGCCCGGTGTACGGCTCGACGGCGGCGAGCATCGGCGGGACGTACGCGGCGGCCTGCCCGGGTGAGTCGGTCACCAGCAGGTCGGCGGCGTCGAGCAGGTCCGGGCCGAACTCGTGCCGGTCGACCTGCTTGAAGCCGACCGTGTTGACGTGGGTGCCGGGGGCCAGGTCGGCGGCGTCGAGCACCGGGACGGTGCTGGTGGTGGCGAGCACCACGACGTCCCGGTCGCGTACCGCGGCGGCGGCCGAGCCGACGGCGCGGGCCGGCACGCCCAGCTCGGCGCGGACCCGCGC
>NZ_JBXUOV010000270.1:0-5330 GCF_057196585.1 Micromonospora sp. ATLC20 | reverse complement strand
ACGTCGGCGCCCGTCGCGCCGGCCGCCGCCGCCACCAGCGGGTCGTCGGTGACCACGAGCACCCCGGCCACCGCCGGGCACGCCCGCACCGCGCGCAGCGTGTCGGCCGCCAGGGCCAGTGCCAGCTCCTCATGGGGTACGCCGGGCAGCGCGCCCCGCAGACGGCTCTTCGCCGCCGGAAGGCGCTTCACCGGCATCACCACGGTCCAGCGGGCCTCAGACACGCCGACCATCCTGCCAGCGAGGCCGCCGGTACCCGCACTGGCCGCAGCGGGGGCGAACAGGCATGATTCTGTGCCGGGGCGCGAGGGCGGATCGAGGAGGCACTGTGGCACGGCGCAGGCTGGGGTTCTGGCGACGGCTCGCCGTGGTGCTGGTGAAGCCGCTGATGACGGTCTGGACCCGGCGCACCTGGCGGGGCATGGAGCACCTGCGCGGCGACGGCGGCGTGATCCTCGTGCCGAACCACATCTCGCACGCCGACCCGCTCGTGGTCGCGCACTACGTCTACGACGCCGGGCGCTGGCCGCGCTTCCTCGGCAAGGCCAGCGTGTTCCGGGTGCCGGTGGTCGGCGCGATCCTGCACCGCTGCCAGCAGATCCCGGTCGAGCGGGGCACCGTCGAGGCGGTCAAGTCGCTGGACAAGCTGGTCGCCGCGCTGGCCGAGGGGGGCGCGGTGGTGATCTACCCGGAGGGCACCACCACCCGGGAGCCGGACCTGTGGCCGATGAAGGGCAAGACCGGCGCGGCCCGGCTGGCGCTGGCCACCGGCGCCCCGGTGGTCCCGATCGCGATGGTCGGCCCGGAACGGATGTTCGACCCGCGTACGGCCCGGTTCGGGCTGCGCCCGCGTACCCCGGTGACGGTGATCGCCGGGCCGCCGGTGGACCTGAGCCGCTGGGCCGGCGCCACGCCGACCCGGCCGATCCTGGAGGAGATGACGGACACCATCATGCTGCGCATCCGGGATCTGGTCGCGGAGATCCGCGGCGGCACACCACCGCCGCTCTGGCAGCGGCCCGCCCGCACCGGCACCCGGGAGGCCGCCGAATGAGCGGGCACGTCGCCGTGCTGGGCGCCGGTTCCTGGGGGACCGCGTTCGCCAAGATCCTCGCCGACGCCGGGCGGGACGTGACGGTCCTGGCCCGCCGGGCCGCCGTGGCCGAGGCGATCCGGACCGGGCGGCACAACCCGGAGTACCTGCCGGGGATCCGCCTGCCCGAGCGGGTGACCGCCACCGGCGACGCCGCCGAGGCGATCGAGGGGGCCGAGGTGGTGGTGCTCTCGGTGCCCTCGCAGACGCTGCGCGGCAACCTCGCCGACTGGACGCCGTACCTGGCGCCGGACGCCACGCTCGTGTCGCTGATGAAGGGCATCGAGCTGGGCACCACCAAGCGGATGAGCCAGGTGATCACCGAGACCGCCGGGGTGCCCGCCGACCGGGTGGTGGTCGTCTCCGGGCCCAACCTGGCCCCGGAGATCGCCGCCGAACAGCCGGCCGCCACAGTGGTCGCGGGCACCGACAGCCGGCGTACCGCGCTGGTGCAGGCGTCCATCCGGACGCCGTACTTCCGCCCGTACACGAACGACGACGTGATCGGCTGCGAGCTGGGCGGCGCGGTGAAGAACGTGATCGCGCTGGCGTACGGCATCGCCACCGCGATGGGCTTCGGCGACAACACCCGGGCCATGCTGATGACCCGCGGCCTGGCCGAGACCGCCCGGCTGGGCGTGGCGCTCGGCGCCGACCCGATCACGTTCGCCGGGCTGGCCGGCATGGGTGACCTGGTCGCCTCCTGCTCGTCGCCGATGGCCCGCAACCGCACCTTCGGCGAGCACCTGGGCCGGGGCGAGACGCTGGAACAGGCCCAGGCGGCCACCCGGCAGACCGCCGAGGGCGTCAAGAGCTGCCTGGCCATCCGCGACCTGGCCCGCGCGCACGGCGTCGAGATGCCGATCACCGAGCAGATCGAGCGGATCTGCCACGAGGGGATGGATCCGCGCCTGGCGGTGGACGCGCTGATGAGCCGCACCGCCAAGCCCGAGTCGTACGAGTGAGCGGAGCGGGGATGAGCAGCGAGCACTGGGGTGACGGCACGCGCAGCGTGCACGCCGGCCTGCCGGACGCGGTACCCGGGCAGCCGTTGCTGCCCGGCCCGGTCTTCGCCGCGCCGTACCACCTGGACCCCGAGCGCGGCCCGTCGGCGGCGGTGGACGGGTACGGGCGGCCCGACAACCCCACCCGGCGGCTGCTGGAGACGGCGATCGGCGAGCTGGAGGGCGGCGACTGCCGGGTCTTCGCCAGCGGCCAGGCCGCCATCACCGGGCTGCTGCTGACAGTGCTGCGCCCCGGCGACACCGTGCTGCTGCCCGCCGACGGCTACTACTCGGTGCGCTCCTTCGCCTCCGGCGCGCTGGAGCAGCTCGGGGTACGCGTGGTGCTCGTGCCCACGGCCGGGCCGTACCCGTCGTTCGACGGTGTCCGGCTGGTGCTGCTGGAGACCCCGGCGAACCCCGGCCTGGACGTCGTCGACGTGGCGGCGGTGGCCGCCGCCGCGCACGCCGCGGGAACGCTGGTGGCGGTGGACAACACCACCGCCACGCCGCTCGGCCAGCGCCCGCTGGACCTCGGCGCGGACGTGGTGGTCGCCTCCGGCACGAAGGCGCTGACCGGCCACTCGGACCTGCTGCTCGGCTACCTGGCGACACGGGACGCCGGGCTGCGGGACGCGACGACCACCTGGCGCAACACCACCGGCGGCGTGCCCGGCGCGTTCGACTGCTGGCTGGCCCACCGGTCGCTGGCCACGCTCGACCTGCGGCTGGCCCGGCAGACCGCGAACGCGCGGGCGCTGGCCGACCTGCTCGCGGACCGCCCGGACGTCACCGGCCTGCGCTGGCCCGGACGGCCGGACGATCCGGCGTACCCGGTCGCGTCGGCCCAGATGCGGCGCGTACCGGGTGTGCTCTCGTTCGACCTGGGTGACGAGCGCCGGGTGGCCCGGTTCCTCGCCGCCTCCCGGTTGGTGGCCGCCGCCACCTCGTTCGGTGGCCTGCACAGCACCGCCGACCGGCGGGCCCAGTGGGGCGACGACACGACGCCGGGCTTCGTGCGGTTCTCCTGCGGCGTCGAGGACACCGCCGACCTGCTCGCCGACGTGACGGCGGCGCTGGACGCGGCGGGCTGACGGCGTATCGGCCGCTGGGCTAAGGTGACGGGCAGCCACGGCCCGTGCGGCCCCGACCCGAGGAGGTGAGTCCGATCCACAAGCAGAGGACCGGTGCTCCCTCCGAGTCCGCGTCGCTTCGGGGCTGAGGCGACGCCGGGGGCGCCGACGAGCGCTTCCCGAAAGGCTTGCCATGGCATCCACCGTGTTCACCCCCGACCGTCCGGCCCTCGTCCGGCGGCTGCGCGCCGCCGGTTGCGTCTTCGCCGAGGACGAGGCGGACCTGCTGATCGCCGCCGCCGACTCGGCGCAGTCGCTGACCCGGCTGGCCGACCGTCGCGTCGCCGGCCTGCCGCTGGAGCATCTGCTCGGCTGGGCCGAGTTCTGCGGCCGCCGCATCGCCGTACACCCGGGGGTCTTCGTGCCGCGCGGTCGTACCGCCCTGCTCGTCGACACCGCGACGGCGCTGGCCGGGCCGGCACCCGCGGTGCTCGACCTGTGCTGCGGCTGCGGCGCCGCCGCCGTGGTGCTGCACGAGCGGCTGACGCCGCGCTGGCTGGCCGCCGCCGACATCGACCCGGTGGCGGTGGCCTGCGCCCGGCGCAACCTCGAACCACTGGGCGTCCCGGTCTACCAGGGCGACCTGTTCGACGCGCTGCCGGCCGGCCGGCGCGGGACGCTGGACCTGGTGGTGGCGAACGCGCCGTACGTGCCGACCGCCGCGGTGGCCTCGCTGCCGGCCGAGGCACGCCTGTACGAGGCGCCGGTGGCGCTGGACGGCGGCACCGACGGCCTGGCCGTGCTGCGCCGGGTCGCCTCCGGCGCGGCCGAGTGGCTCGCCCCGGGCGGGCACGTCGTGGTCGAGGTGAGCGTCGCGCAGGCCCCGGAGCTGTGCGCCGTGTTCACCGCCGCCGGGCTGGAGCCGGCGGTGGTCCGCGACGAGGAACGCGAGGCGACAGCGGTGACCGCCCGCCGTCCCGGCTGATCGCGGCGGGGGAGTCCCGCCGGGGGCGTGGCGGGTGGCCCGGACGGGAACTAGCCTCGGGTCAGGCGCGGCGGGAGGCGGTGGCGGTGGGCAGCGCAGGTGTGCCGGTGGTGGTGGGGCTGGACAACGGGGGCACTAGTGACAACGCCACGGTGCTGACCGTCGACGGCCGGTTCCTGGTGGACGGGCTGCTGGAGATCCCGAGCGACGTCGGCGCCGGCCCGGAGGCGGCGGTGGAGGCGCTGGCGCGGGCGTTCGACGGCGTCCTGGCCCACACCGGCGTACCGCGTGACCTGGTCCGCGCGGTCGGGCTGGACACGCCCGGCCCGGCCAGCGCCACCGGTGTGATCTCGTCCCGCGGCTCGACGAACTTCTCCCAGCCCGCCTGGCGGGGCTTCGACGTGCGCACCGCGCTGGAACGGCGGCTGGGCCTGCCTGTGGTGTACGCCAACGACGGCAACGCCGCCGCGCTCTACGCCCACCACGTCTACTTCGGCGCCGGGGCGATGGCCCGGTCGTCGGTGTCCGCGATCGTCGGCACCGGGCTCGGTGGCGGCGTGGTGGAGTCCGGCCGGGTGGTCGGCGGCGCGGCCGGCATGGCCGGCGAGTTCGGGCACGTGCACATCCCGCTGGACGGCCTGATCGAGCCGGACCAGGCGGCGCCGGTCTGCGCCTGCGGTTTCACCGGGGACGCGGAGAGCGTCGCCTCGCTCACCGCGATCCGGCGCAACCTGCTGCCGTACTGGCTGGCCCGGCATCCGGAGCATCCGCTCGCGGCGGAGGAGCCGGACCGGGCGGCGAAGCTGCTGCGCGGCTACGGCGAACGCGGCGACCCGCTGGCCCGCCTGGTCTTCACCCAGCAGGCCAAGGCACTGGGCCGGCTGTTCACCATCGCGGCCAACTTCACCGATCCGCACGCGTACTTCGTCGGCGGGGGCGTGGTGGAGGCGGCGCCGGAGTTCCGGGACTGGTTCCTCGCCGCGGTCGCCGAGCACACGGTGCTCCGGGAGGAGCAGCGGGCGGTGGCCACCTTCGCGCTGGTGCCGGACCGGGACATGGCCGGTGCGCGGGGGGTGGCCATCGCGGCGCTGGAGGCGGTACGCGGTGCCGCCACCGCCGCCGCCCCACTCGGCTGACGCCGCCCGCCGGACGGGCCGCCCAGGCGGTCGGCGTCACGC
>NZ_JBXUOV010000269.1:0-5486 GCF_057196585.1 Micromonospora sp. ATLC20 | reverse complement strand
AGACGGGGCGCCTGGGCGCACGCGCCGGGCGGGCGGGGGGCGGCACGCGGGGCCCCCCCCGCGACGCCTGCGCTCAGGAGGCGGAGCAGGTGGGCGTCATGCCCGATCCGCTGCCGTTGCCCTGGAACCCGAACTCGGTGCTCTGACCGGCGCCGAGCTGGCCGTTGTAGTCCACGTTCGCGAACCGCACCGTGCCGCTGTTACCACTCGCCGTCGCGCTCCAGGTGTTGGTGATGCTCGCGCCGCCCGGCAACGTCATGGTGACCGTCCATCCCCGGGTGCCCGACGAGCCGGCTGTCACCTTCACGTTGGCGACGAAGCCACCGGTCCAGGAGTTCAGCGTCACCGAGGCCGAACATCCACCCTGGCCCGGCGGCGGGGTGGTCGGGTTGTTCGGCGGCGGCGTCGTGGTCGGCGGCGGGTTGTTGCCGCCGGCGTTCAGCGCGTCGAGCACCGCGTTGTACGCCGCCTTCTTGTTGCCCGAGCAGTCGAACAGCAGCGCGTTGTCCGAGCCGCGCCACGAGTCGCAGTCCCGGACGCCCCACACCGTGATGCCGGTGCAGCGCGACACCGCCAGGCAGGCGCGGGTCACGGCGGCGTAGATGTTCGCCTGGTTGCCGCCGGTCATCACGTCCAGCTCGGTGATCTGCACCTCGACGCCCAGGTCGGCGAAGCGCTGGAGGTTGGCCTGGTAGTCACCGGGGATCGTGGTGCCCAGGTGCGACTGGAAGCCGACGCAGTCGATCGGCACGCCGCGCGACTTGAAGTCGCGGACCATGTTGTAGATACCGGTCGACTTCGCGTTGATCCCGTCGGTGTTGTAGTCGTTGTAGCAGAGCTTCGCGCCCGGGTCCGCGGCGCGGGCCGCCCGGAACGCCGCCTCGATCCAGTCGTTGCCGGTGCGCTGCAGGTTCGAGTCGCGGCGCCCGCCGCTGCCGCCGTCGGCGAACGCCTCGTTCACCACGTCCCAGGCGTAGATCTGCCCGCGGAAGTGGGTGGCGACCTGGGTGACGTGGTTGATCGCGGCGTTGCGCAGCGCGCTGCCGGACAGGCCCTGCGCCCACGACGGCTGCTGCTGGTGCCAGAGCAGCGCGTGCCCGCGCACCGACATGCCGTTCGTGCGGGCGTGGCTGACCAGCCGGTCGCCGCCGGTGTAGCTGAACCGCCCCTGCTGCGGCTCGGTGGCGTCCCACTTCATCTCGTTCTCGGCCACCACGGAGTTGAACTCGCGGTTCAGCACCGTGGCGTACGTGTTGTCGGACAGCTTGCCGGTGGCGACCGCCGCGCCGAAGTAACGGCCCTTCTCGGCCGCCGACGCGCGCAGCGTGGTGCCGGCGCTCGCGGACGGCGCCAGGGCCACCGCCATCCCGGCGGCGAGCGCGCCGGCCAGGATGCCGGTGGTCAGCAAGGCTCTCTTTCGTCTCATGCGGATTCCTCTTCCGGGGGTTACGCGATGGTGGTGGTGCGAGTCCCCGACCCCGCGTCCGGTGACGGTGTCGGGTACGCCCAGCGCGGCTCGCCCGGTGAGCCTTGCGGCGCTCATGCCCTGCCATCGACTGTGAGCGATAACATCCCCCGGCGTCAACCCCTGCCGCCTAGGGATAGACGTCCTCGTGCGCCTTGCGGTAGTCGACGATCTCGTCCAGCCGGCCGGCCACGGCGTGCGTCACCCAGGCCGGGTTGCCGAGCAGCACGCGGCCCAGCGCGACCAGGTCGAACTCCCCGTCCGCCAGCCGCGCGGCCAGGCCCGCCACCGACTCCGGGCCGTCCGGGCGCAGGAAGTCCCGCCGCAGCCCGACCGAGCCGACGGTGATCGACGGCAGGCCGGTGAGCCGCTTCGCCCAGCCGGCCAGGTTCCGCGGCGAGCCGGGGAACGCCGGCTGCCAGAAGCGGCGCTGCGAGGCGTGCAGCACGTCCGCGCCGGCCTCGGCGAACGCCCCGAGGATCCGCGCCAGCTCGGCCGGGGTCTCGGCGATCCGCGCGTCGAACGCGCGCTCCTTGAACTGGGAGAACCGCACGATCACCGGCCGGCCCGCCGGGACCTGCGCGCGTACCGCGCGCACCACCGCCGCCGGGAACGCCGCCCGCCGCTCCGGCGAGCCGCCGAACGCGTCGGTCCGGCGGTTCGTGTACGGCCACAGGAACTCGTCCAGCAGGTAACCGTGCGCGGCGTGGATCTCGATCGCGTCGAACCCGGCCCGCACCGCGACCCCTGCCGCGTCCGCGTACGCCGCGAGCAGCACGTCCACGTCGGCGGCGGTCATCGCGTGCGGCGCCGGGCGGCCCGGCTCGCGTACCCCCGAGGGGGTCCACGCCGGACGGCCGTCCACCGGCTCGCGCAGGCTGCCCAGGTGCCACAGCTGCGCGGCGATCCGGCCGCCGGCGGCGTGCACCGCCTCGACCACGCCCCGCCAGCCGGCCTCGGCCGCACCGGCGGTCATCCGCGGCACGGTGTCCTCGTGGCCGGCGCTGGGATGGTCGACCAGCACGCCCTCGGTGACGATCAGGCCGATGCCCGCCGCGGCGCGGCGGCGGTAGTAGCCGGCCATCTCCGGCGTCGGCACGCCACCGGGCGCGCGGTTACGGGTCATCGGCGCCATCACGAAGCGGGACGGCACCGACAGCCCGGCGACGGTGACGGGTGCCAGCAGCGGCGCCAGCGGCGAGGCGGTGTCCAGAGTCGCGTTCATGACCCGACGCTAGGAGTTGACACCGGTGTCAAGGGCAAGCGTTCAGGCGGCCGGATCCCGGGTGTCCTCGGTCACGCTCATGTCGCACACGACGTCGTCGAGCACCGCGACGGCGTGCGCGAGCCGCGCCATCTCCGCGGTCATCCGGGCCCGCTCCTCGCGCAGCCGGTCGGTGAGCCACGAGGTGCGGATCTCCGGGTCGGTCACGCAGGGCAGCAGCTCGGCCATCCGGCGGCTGCTCAGCCCGGCGTCGAACAGCCGCTGGATGAGCCGGACCCGGTCCACCGCCGACTCGGCGAAGACCCGCTGCCCGCTCGGTGTCCGCACGGCGGCGAGCAGGCCCTGCTGCTCGTAGTACCGGATGGACCGGGCGCTCACCCCGGTACGCGCCGACAGCTCCCCGATCCGCATCACGCCTCCCCGCTCGTCGCACGTCCATCATCGAGCATCCCGCGCCGGTCAGGACAGCAGCTCGACGTACCCGGCGGTGCCGTGCACGCGGATCCGTCCGCCGTCGGGGATCAGCCGGGTCGCGTCCGGTACCGCCACCACCGCGGGCAGGCCGTACTCACGGGCGATCACCGCGCCGTGCGTCATCAGGCCGCCCACCTCAGTCACCAGGCCCGCGACTGCGACGAACAGCGGCGTCCAGCTCGGGTCGGTGTGCGCGGTGACGAGGATGTCGCCCGGCTCCAGGTCGGCGCCGGCCAGGTCCGTCACGACCCGCGCCCGCCCCTCGACGACGCCGGCCGAGACCGCCAGCCCGGCCAGGGCGCCCGGTGGCACGTCGTCCCGCCGGTACGAGCCGTTGAGGGCCTCGCCGTCGGAGGTGAGCACCCGGGGCGGGGTGAGCGCCTGGTGCGACCGGAACTCCTCCCGGCGCCTGCGGATCAGCCCGGCGTCCACCCGCCCGGTCGCCGCGACCTCCCGGAACTCGTCGAAGGTGAGGTAGTGGACGTCCTCCGGGTCGGCGAGCACACCGGCGCGCGCCAGCCGACCGGCTTCCGCCACGAGCGCCTGCTTGTAGACGGCGTAGCGGCTCACGATGTCGTACTTCGGGTACTCCCGGTAGCCGGCGAACGTCCGTACCCGCTCGATAGCGGCCCGCGTCTCGGCGGCCTTGCGCTCCCCGTCGGGCAGCGCGCGCAGGCGGTCCAGCACCTCCCGGGCCTTCGCCTCGGCCCGCTCCCGGCCTTCGGCGAAGCGGCGCGCGGCGGCACCCGGGGCGAAGGTGCGGACGTGGTCCAGGATCAGCGGCACGAGCGTGGCCGGGCGCTCGCTCCACCGTGGCCGGGTGATGTCGATCTCGCCGACGCAGCGCATGCCGTACCGGTCCAGGTAGCCCTCGACGGCCTCGCGCACCCGCGCGCCACCGGGGAGCTTCGGCAGCTCGTCCAGGAACCCGTCGTCGGCGGCGTCCCGAAGGAACGCCACCACCTCGGGGTACGCGCGGACCACGTCGGCCACGTCGAGCAGCGCCAGCCCCATCTCGGCGGTGACGTTGCCGGGCGCGGACAGCGTGAGCGTGTCGGCGGCGTCGCGTTCGCCGAGCCACTCCCCCAGCTTGTCGTTGAGCCACCAGGTGGCCTGCATCCCCGCCATGATCACCTGGGCGCTCACCGGATCGGTGAGCACCCGCTTGTGCTCGGCGAACGCCTCGGCCAGGAAGTCGAACAGCTCGGGTCCGGAGCGGCCGCGGACGTCGCGGCGCAGGGCGGCGAGCGACTCCCGGCTGCGTTCGACGAGCGTGGTGACGATCGCCGGGTCGGTGTCGATCGGCTGTGGCGGTCCGCCCGCGGGCGGGCCGGCCGGAGCCGGGTCCGGCGCGGCCGGTACGACGTCGCGGGCGAGGACCGTCTCCAGCGCGTCCCGGGTGAGCGGGTCGGCCCGGCCGATCATGCCCAGGAACGCGGCCCGGCCCGCCGCCGTGGACAGGTGCGGCGTGGCGTCGACGAACAGCCGGCCACCCGCCTCGTGCATCGGCGCCATGGCGGTCAGCCGCCACATCGACAGGCCCAGCGGCCTCATCGCGTCGGTCATCATCTGCTGGTGGCCGACCGACAGGTAGACGTGGAACCGCCCGTCGGCGGCGGCCGCCGGCACCGGGAACAGCGTGGTGATCGGCCGGCTCTGGAGGATGTGGACGTCGTCCCCGGTCACTGCCCACTCGACGTCCTGCGGGCAGCCGAAGTACGCCTCGATCCGCCGGCCCAGCGCGGCGAGGCGTACCGCCTGCGCGTCGGTCAGCGCGGGCTGGGCCTGCCGCGCCGGGTCGACCGACGTTTCCCGGGTGCCGCCGCCGGGCGCCGCGTACACCGCCCGCGCCTTCGCGCCGATCGTCCGGCCGGCCACCGCGCCGCCGCGCACCGTGAAGACGTCCGGGTTCACCAGGCCGGAGACCAGTGCCTCGCCGAGACCGAAGCCGGCCTCCACCGACACCACCGTCCGGTCGCCGGTGACCGGGTCGGCGGTGAACATGACCCCCGCCGCCTCCGGGACGACCATCCGCTGCACCACCACCGCCATCTCCACGGCCCGGTCGTCGATGCCGTGCCGCCGCCGGTAGGTCACCGCGCGGTCGGTGAACAGCGAGGCCCAGCAGCGGCTGACGTGCCGCAGCACCTCGGCCGTGCCGACCACGTTCAGGTAGGTGTCCTGCTGGCCCGCGAACGAGGCGTCCGGCAGGTCCTCCGCCGTCGCGCTCGACCGCACGGCGTACGCGGCGTCCGCGCCGAGCCCGGCCAGCGCGGCGGTGACCGCCGCCGCGACCTCGGCCGGCAGCGCGGCCCGCTCGAC
>NZ_JBXUOV010000268.1:0-5521 GCF_057196585.1 Micromonospora sp. ATLC20 | reverse complement strand
GGCGTGCCCGGTCCTGGCGCGGCCTCGGGCCGCCCACCGCCCGGCCGCCGTCGATCGCTCACCGGCCCACCGTCCCGAGTGACCGGCCCGCCG
This sequence comes from Micromonospora sp. ATLC20, assembly GCF_057196585.1. Lineage (NCBI taxonomy): Bacteria > Bacillati > Actinomycetota > Actinomycetes > Micromonosporales > Micromonosporaceae > Micromonospora > Micromonospora sp. ATLC20. Next base: position 5,428 of record NZ_JBXUOV010000268.1, on the reverse strand, counting down.
CGGGCGCGGCAACCCGCACCCGGCTCAGCGGAGCCGCCGCCGCGGGAAGCACCGGTGCCGGCGCGGGAAGCCCGGCCACCGTCACAGCCCGCGCAGCGCGCCGCCGTCGACCGGAACGGTGATCCCGGTGACGTACCCGGCGGCGGGGGAGAGCAGGAACGCGGCCACCCTGCCGAACTCCGCCGGGTCGCCGATGCGTCCGAGCGGGATCGCCGCCTCGGCCTGCGCGCGGGCCCGCTCGGGGTCGCCGGAACCGGCAAGCAGCTCCCGGTTGCGGTCGGTCATGATCCGTCCAGGCAACAGGCTGACCACGCGTACGCCGCGCGGGCCGAACTCGTCCGCCATGTCCTTCGCGACGCCGGCCAGCCCCGGCCGCAGCCCGTTGGAGATGCCGAGGCCGGGCAGCGGTCCGCGTACCGAGGTGGACAGCACCAGCCCGATCGCGCCGCCGTCGGTGAGTGCCCCGGCCACCGTGCGGGCGAGCCGGACGCTGCCCAGGAAGACCGTCTCGAACGACTCGCGCCACTGCTCGTCGGTGACGGTGGCGGCGGTGCCGGGCGGTGGGCCGCCGACCGAGATCAGCGCGCCGTCGAGGCGGCCGAAGTGTTCGCGGGCGGCGGCGACGAGCCGCTCCGGGGTGGCGGGGTTGGCGAGGTCGGCGGTCAGCCCGATCGCCCGCTGCGGGTCACCGAGCGCCTCGATCGCGGCGGCCACCCGGTCCGGGGTACGCGCGGAGATGACCACCCGGGCGCCGTCGGCGACGAGTTGTTCGGCGGTGGCGAAGCCGAGGCCGCCGGAGGCGCCGGTGAGCACGTACACCCGGTCGGCGAGTCCGAGATCCATGCACCGATCCTGCCGTACCGGCGGGTGCCTGTCAGCGCGGGGCGGGCCGCACCAGGCGTACCCGGCCGGCGATCTGAACCGCGACGGCGCCGCCGGTCCGGGCGAGGGCCGGTAGCCGGCGCGGCCGGGGCGGGTGGTGGCCGTCGTAGCGGCTCGCGGCCTCGCGCGCGGCCAGCTCCTCCGCGCCCAGCGGCGGCAGCGCGTTCCGGCCGCGCAGGTCGCGGGCGAGGTCCCAGCCGTCGCGCAGCGAACCGTTCGTGGGGCGGCCGTCGGCCCACGTGGTGAACGCGGCCGGCCAGTCCGGCCCGAGGCCGGCGGCGAGCAGCGGCCAGTGCCGGGCCACGTCCCCGGCCCGCTTGCGCAGCAGCGCCCGGCGGGCCGCCTCGACCGGGGCCGGGGCGAAGCCGCGCGGCAGCGGTCCACCGGCGACGAGCGCGGCGACCAGTTCGGCCTGCCGGGCCGCCAGGTCGCCGCTCACGTGACCACCGGGTGGCCGGACGCGGCGGCCAGCGCGTCCAGCTCGCCGCGCAGCTCGGCGGCGGGCGGGTAGTGCCCGTCGCGTTCCAGCAGCAGCGCGGGCGGGCGGCGCCTGGTGCACAGTTCGCGGACCAGGTCCAGCACGGCCTCGGGCACCGGATCGGTGTGCGTGTCGTGGTAGAAGCCGCCGTGCTCGGCGCCGCCCGCGACGTGCACGTAGGCGATGCGTTCCAACGGCAGCCGGTCCAGCAGCGCGGCCGGGTCGCCGCCCCGGTTGCGGGCGTTGGCGTGCACGTTCGCCACGTCGAGCAGCAGCAGCGCGTCGGTGGCGTCGAGGATCTCGGTGAGGAAGTCCGCCTCGTCCAGCTCGTCGTCCGGCCAGTCGAACAGCGCCGCGATCGGTTCCAGGGCCAGCGGCACCGGCAGCTCCGCCTGCGTCCGCCGTACGTTCGCCACCACCGCGGCGACCGCCTCGCGGCTGCGCGGCAGCGGCAGCAGGTGACCGGCCTCCAGGCCGCCGGCCCGCACGAACGCGATGTGCTCGCTCACCAGCGGCGCGTCCAGGGCCGCGGCCACCCCGGCCAGGTGCGCCACCCGGGCCCGGTCGACGGGTTCCGCGCCGCCGAGGGACAGCCGCACCCCGTGGGGTACGACGTCGACGCCGCGTCCGCGCAGTTCGGTGAGCCCGTCGGGGAGCGGCCCGGCCGGTGCGATCGCCTCCGCGACCACCTCGACGAAGCGCAGTCCCGGCAGCCCGGCGACGAAGCCGGCGATCTCGGGGCGCCAGCCGATGCCGACGCCGGACGGGCCGCTCATCCGCCGCACCCGCCGCCCCCGCCGCAGCCACCACCCCCGCCGCACGAGCTGCCGCCGCCGCACGAGGAGGTGCCACCGGCGGTCGCCCCGCCGCCGCAGGAGGTGCCGGTGCTCGCGCCGCCCGTGTTGCCCAGCGCCTGCCGCTGGATCTCGGCCTGCTCCGCGAAGCCCGGGTCCATGGTCCAGAGCGTGGCGGTACCGAACAGCGCCACGCCCAGCGCCACGTCCGTCGCGCCGTAGGTGGAGTACGCGGGCCCGGCGTCCGGCCGCAGCCAGGCGTGCCGGCGGCGCATGTCGTTCAGCGCGGCGGTGGCCGCCCGGGTACGCCACGGCACGCGGTTGAGCAGCACGAACGCGAGGCCGAGCGGGAACAGGCTGAGCAGCAGCCAGCCGGTGGGCCGGTCGTTCAGCAGCCCGGAGACCACGCGCACGATGCCGATGACCAGCAGGGCTCCGACCAGCAGGGCGCCGCGCCGCAGCGTCCGGCGCCGCTCCTGGTCCAGGGCGAGACCTCGGCGTACGAGGCCGTCGCGCAGCTCGTCGAGCGCACGCCGCACCCACTCGTCGGCGGCCAGGTCCCGGGTCCGCAGGCCGCGGCTCGCCGCGTGGTGGACCGCCTGGTCCAGCGGAGTGGCACCGGCCGGCAGCGGACCGCCGGTGGTGAGCCGCCGGTCCGGCCGGACGCCGACCGCGCCGCAGTGGCGCAGCCCGCCGAGCGCGGCCCAGACGGCGAGCTGGTCACCACCGTTGAGGTAGGCGACCTGCTGCGGACCCAGGTCGCCGTACGCGGTCACCGGCGTGCCCGCCAGCATGCGCCGCCGGTACACGATCGCACCGATGACCAGGACGACGGCGAGCAGGAGGTACCAGCGCAGGAATACGGGGCCGGGGATGCCCCAGGTGTCGGAGGGGGTCATCGTCTGCTCCTGTCGCGAGGAGGGGTCGCGGCTCATTGTGGAGCAGGCGCGCCAGAGTCGATCTCCTGGAGGGGCGTAGTTACCGGACCGAGACCGGCGCCGGTTCAGTGCCGGCGGACGGCCTCCTCGACCAGGTCGAGCACCCGGGCCAGGTCGCCGGCCGGACGGCCCATCGCCAGGTGCAGCACCAGCCCGTCGTAGGCCAGCTCCAGGAACTGGGCGAGCACGTCGATCGGCACGTCGTCGCGGAGGACGCCGGCTTCGCGCTGGCGCAGCAGGCGCTCCCGGGTGGCCGCGGCGATGGCCTCGGACCGTTCCGCCCAGCGCTTGGCGAATGCGGGGTCGGTGCGCAGCCGGCGGGAGACCTCCAGCTGGCTGCCGAGCCAGCCGGTGGTGTCCGGCGAGACGGCCCGGGCCAGCAGGTCGCGCATGACCTGCACGAGGCCGTTGCGGGCCACCGTCTCCACCATCGCGGCGGCGTCGTCCTCGGCCACGGCGAGGAAGAGGGAGTCCTTGTCCCGGAAGTGGTGGAAGATCGCGCCCCGGGACAGGCCGGTGGCCTCCTCCAGTCGCCGTACGGTGGCGCCCTCGTAGCCGTGCCGGGCGAAACACGCCCGCGCCGCCGCGAGGATCTCCTGTCGGCGCGCGTCGAGCTGGTCCTGACTTACTCTGGGCACGAACGGATCGTCGCAGGTGGAACCGGCCGATGCAAACCGTACGTACGGCTTGGGAAGCGCCGACACTTGATCATCTGGCACCGCCCGATGGTTACGATCGGCGGGTGACCGCCCTTCCCGCGCGCCCGCTCACCGTCGCCGCCGTCCAGGCCCAGCCCGTCCCCGGCGACGTCCCCGGCAACGCCCGCACCGCCGCCCGCCTCGTCGGCCGGGCCGAGGGCGCCCGCGTCGTGGTGCTGCCCGAGCTGTTCCTGCCGGCGTACCACCCGCCGACGCTCGGCGCCGACCCGGAGGGCACGGACGTGGCAGCCGACGCCGACGGCCGGGTGAGCGACGTCCGGCTGGACCCGCTGCGCTCCGCCGCCGCCGACGCGGGCGCCGCAGTGGTGATCGGCGCCGCCGTCCGCCACCCCGACCGGCGGCGCACCATCTCCTCGCTCGTCGTGGACCCGGCCGGCACGGTCACCGCCGCGTACGACAAGCAACAGCTCTGGAGCGGCGAGCGGGAGCTGTTCGACGCCGGCCGCCGGGGCGCGACGCTCGAGGTCGACACGTGGCGGCTGGGACTGGGCGTCTGCTACGACGGCTGCTTCCCGGAGCACGCGCGGGCCGCCGCCCGCGACGGCGCGCACGGCTACCTCTGCCCGAGCGGCTACCTGGCCGGCTCGGCACACCGCCGCGACCTCTACTACGCCGCCCGCGCGCTGGACAACACCATGTACGTGGTGTTCGCCAACGCGGTCGGCGGCGCCGATCCGTGGCGCTTCAACGGCGGCGCGGCGGTGTACGACCCGGAGGGCCGGCCGCTGGCCCGGGGTGCCGACACCGGCGAGGACGTGCTGGTGGCCACGCTGGACCCGGACGCGCTGGCCGCCACCCGCGCGGCGCACACCATGCTGCTGGACCGCCCGCTCGACGCCGGGGCGGCTCGCGCCGTCCTCGTGGCCTGATCGCCGTGGCGGGGCCCTCGGCCCTGTCGGTGCTCCGGCCCGTCCCGTAGGGTGCCCAGGTGCCGTTGCTCCTGCTCGATCTGGACAACACCCTGCTGGACCGCGACGGGCCGTTCCGCGCCTGGGGAGAACGCTTCCTGGACGGCATCGGCGCGCCGCCGGCCGACCTCGACTGGTTGGTGTCCGTGGACGCGGACGGGCTGACCAACAGGTGGGACGTGGCGGATGCGATCCGCGACCGGTACGCGCTGCGCATCCCCTCGATCGACCTGGTCGACGAGCTGCACGACGGCGTGGTGGCCCACATGCGGCTGGACCCGCTGGTGGCCTGCGCGCTGCGGATCGCCGCCGACGCGGGCTGGGTGCCGGTGGTGGTCACCAACGGCGCGTCCCGTCAACAGGACGCCAAGATCCGCAAGACCGGCCTGGACCGGTACGTCGCCGACTGGGTGATCTCCGAGGAGGCGGGCGTCAGCAAACCGAACCCGAGGATCTTCGCGCTCGCCGCCCAGCGGGCCCGGATGCCGCTGCGCGGCGCGTGGGTGGTGGGCGACAGCCCGGAGGCGGACATCGGCGGCGCGACGGCTGTGGGCCTGCCCAGCGTCTGGCTGCACCGGGGACGCCGCTGGTCCGATCCGAGGTTCGCGCCCACCCGGATCGAGGACGGTCTGATCGCGGCCGTCGCGGCCGTCCTGGCTGGCTGACGGCGCTCGGCGGCGCGGGCCGGCGGCGGCACAGCGGCGCGGGC
>NZ_JBXUOV010000267.1:0-5687 GCF_057196585.1 Micromonospora sp. ATLC20 | reverse complement strand
CCGCCGGGCCGAGCCCCGTCGCCGCGCCGAGCCGCGCCGCCGGCGGTACGCGACGCGGCGGCGCGGTGAGCTTCCGCTGGTGGGGGACCTCCGGCTGGCGGATCGACATGGGGGACCGGACGGTGCTCGTTGACCCGTACCTGAGCCGGTACGACACCGGGCTGTTCCGGAAGCCGTTCAACCCCGACACCCGGCTGACAGTGGCCGCCGACGTGGTGGACCGGCTCGCCGACCGGGCGGAGAACGTCTTCGTCACCCACACCCACTGGGACCACTTCAACGACGTGCCGCACATCGCCGCCCGGACCGGTGCCCGGGTCTTCGGCACGCTCACCGCGTACCACCTCGGCCTGGCGTACGGGCTGCCGACCGGGCAACTGGCCCCGGTCAAGGGCGGCGAGGTGCTCGACTTCGACGGGTACACGGTGGAGGTGGTCGGCTCGCTGCACAGCCGGAATCCCACCTGGTCGATGGCCTTCCCCGGGGTAAGGGTCACCCGGCCGTCGCGTCCGGAGACGATCGCCGACCTGCCCGAGGGCGACACGCTGGCGTACCAGATCCGGATCGACGGCGGCCCGTCCGTGTTCTTCATGGGCGCCAGCGACTTCGACGAGCGCAAGCTGAGCGGACTCGCCCCGGACGTGGCGATGGTCGCCTCCGCCGCCACCACGGCGACCGCCGACTACGTGCCCCGGCTGATGGCCGCGCTGGACCGCCCGAAGGTCGTGGTGCCGGTGCACTGGGACAACTTCGAGACGCCGCTCACCAACCCGCCGACGGTCGCCGACAGCGACCGGGAACGCCTCGACGCCCTCGTCGCCGAGGTGCGCCGGGTCTCGCCGCGCAGCCGCGTGCTGGTGCCGGAGTACCACACCGCGTACCGATTCTGACGGCGTCGCTCAGGAGGCCGCCAGCCGGGCGTAGACGTCGCCGGAGCGACCGGCCGGGCGGTACGTCTCCAGCAGGCGTACCAGCCCGGCCGCGTCCAGCCACCGGTCACCGGCGAACCGCATGGTCTCCACCGGCGAGTAGTTGTAGCGGTAGCCGCCCGCCTTCGCGCCCAGCCGTTCCACCAGATCCAGCGCGGCCAGCGCGGAGTCGTGCGCGGGCGGCAGGTACTCGAACGACAGCCCGCGCACCGGACGGCTCAGCCCGGCCAGCACGTCGACCTCGAAGCCCTCGACGTCGACCTTGCAGAACGCCGGTACGCCGTGCCGCTCGATCAGGTCGTCCAGCGTCACCACCGGCACCTCGACCGACCGGTCCCAGCGGACCCCGGCGAAGCTCGGATCGGCGGTGACCGACTCGATCCACGACGACGACATGGTGGACACCGTCGGCGTCGCGCTGGACAGCTCCAGGCGTGCGCTCCCGGACCGGGCGCCGACAGCCGTCGGCTCGATCGTCACGCCGGCGTCCCGCCCGAAGCCCAGGCGCAGCACCCGCAGGCAGTCCGGCTGCGGCTCCACCGCGACCACCCGCGCGCCCAGCCGCCGCCAGGTACGCACCCGGCCGCCGACGTGGGCGCCGATGTCGAACCCGAGGTCGCCGGGGGCGAGGAACTGCCCGTAGAGCTGCCGGGCACGCCGGTGCTTGGCCGGTTGACCGTGGTAGACGGCCAGGGAACGGGTGATCCCCCAGGCCCGCGCGAGCATCGTCACGACATCCCTAACTGTGAGTGGTGGACTTCGGTCCGAACGCGTGCAGGAACCGGTCGCGGAACGACTCCATCGGCCAGACCGGGGCCTGCGGGTCGGGGTTGAGGCCGTCCTGCCAGCCCCACCCGGCGATGCGGTCGAGCACTGCCGGGTCCTTGGCGACGACGGTGATCGGCACGTCCTTGCCGGCGCCCTCGCCGGTGACCGCCCGGGCCGGCTGGTGGTCGCCGAGGAACACGAGCACCAGGTTCTCGTCACCGTAGCGCTGCACGTAGGAGATGAGCGTACGCAGCGTGTAGACCACCGACTGCCGGTACGCCTCCCGGGTGCCCTCCGCCGAGCGGTCGGCGCGCGCGGTCCCCTTGTAGACCGAGCCGTCGCCTACGTCGTCCCAGTCCACGAGCGGCGGCACCGGCGTCCACGGGATGTGGCTGGACAGCAACGGGATCTCGGCCATCACCGGCGCGTGGCCGGGGCCGCGCTCGCGGCGCTGGAACGTCGACAGCGTGTACTGGTCCGGCGGTGAGGAGAAGCTGAACAGCGGCCCCCGGTAGCCGAGTTCCTTCATGCCGTACACCTGGTCGGGGGAGAAGAAGTCGGCCTCCGGCCAGGCCCGGGTGAGCGCCGGCATGACCAGCGTGGTCCGCCAGCCGGCACGCTTGAACGCGCCGTTGAGGGTCAGGTGGTCGCTGCGTACCAGGTTGGTGTAGCGCAACTGGTTGTCCGCCCGGATGCCGCTCATCAGGGTGGCGTGCGCGAGCCAGCTCCCGCCGCCGGTGGTGGACGAGGTGAGGAAGGCGCTGCGGCTGCCGTATCCGGCGGCGCGCAACTGCCGGGTGCCCTCGTCCAGGACGGCGTCCACCTCCGGCGCGAGGTCCGGGTCCTCCAGCGCGACCCGGCCGTAGCTCTCCACGAAGGTGAACAGCACGTCCTTGCCGCGCAGCGCGGTCAGCAACTCGTCGCCCGGCACGTTCTGGAACGGGTCGCCGGCGAGCTGCGTGTTCAGCGTCTCCTGGTCGTTGAGGCCCGCCCGTACCTGCCGGGCCCGGTCGTAGAGACCGGCCGCCACCGTGTCGGCGGCGACCGGGACGCCCGGCACGATCTGCGCGCCGAGCACGGCGCAGACCACCCAGGCGGCGGCGAACGCGGTGGTCGCGCGCGCGGTAACCCGCCGGTGGCCGGCCACCACCCGGGTCAGCCGCCGCACCGACAGCGTCACCAGCAGCGGTACGGCGAGGACGGCGACCACTGCCAGCGCCACCGTGCCCACCTCGGCGGCCCGGCCGTACGACTCGGACAGGAACTCCGCGCCCGCACCGAGGAACGTCCAGTCGGCGATCAGGTCGAAGGGGCGGTCCAGGACCAGCGAGAACCCGAGGTCGGCGACCTTGAGGACGAGGACCAGACCGAGCAGCGCGCCGAGGATCGTGGCCACCACCCGGCGCGGACGTGGCGGCAGGACCAGCAGCAGGGCGACGGCGATCAGCCCTTCCACCGGGATGCGCAGGAACGCGCGGGGGGTGAACTCGTTGACCTCGCTCGGCGCGACGAGTGCCACCAGCACGAGCGCGGCGGCCAGCGCGGTGGCCGTAGCGGCGAGCACCCGCCGGGTACGCCGGCGGCCGGCCTGCCGGGCGTCGGCTGCATCGGCGTCCGGGGCGCCGCCGTCCTCGCGTGTGTCGGTGTCCGGAGTGGTGCGGTCCGGGACCCGGTCGCCCTCGGTCGTGGTGCCGGCGTCGTCGTCCGCCGCGCGGGACAGGTCGGTCACCGGTGCCGACCGCCGACCTCGGCGGGCTGCCGGGCGATCCGCGCGCCCGGCGTCCACTCGGGCCGGTGACCCGCCGGTGCGGGGGAGACCGGCGCGGCCGGGAGCGCGCGCGGCGCCGGCCGTACGCGGTGCCGCCACAACCAGGCGACGTCACGGCCGAACGACTCGACGAGCATCGCGAGCGCGCCGAGAAGCACCGCGACTGCGAGCAGCCGGGGCAGGACGCCCGCCGCCACCACCGCCAGCGCGATGCCCTGCGTGGCGGCCACCACCTTGCGCCAGTAGCGCGGCGGCAGCGAACCGCGCATCCACGGCAGCACCCAGCCGGCGGCGACGAAGACGTACCGCATCGCGCCGATCACCAGCACCCAGGCGCCCACCTGGTCGGCGACGTATCCGCAGAGGACCAGGACGAGGAAGGAGTCGACCTCCATGTCGAACCGGGCGCCCAGCGCGCTCACCGTGCCGGTACGGCGGGCCACCTGCCCGTCGACCCAGTCGAGGGACAGCGCCACGGCGCTCAGCACGACGAGCACCGGCACCACGATCGGCTCGCGGAACGAGTCGACTGTCAGCGCGGCCACGCCACCGGCGAGCGTCGCCCGGGTCAGCGTCACCCAGTCGGCCGGGCCGAGCCGGTCCGCGCCCGAGCGGCGCAGCCCGTATCCGAGCGCCGCGACCGTCACCACCCCGAAGAGCAGACCGGCCAGCCAGCCGTACGCGCTCAGGCCGACCGTGCCGGCCAGGGCCGCGAGTACGCCGACCTGGAGAATCGCCCCCGCGAATGGATCAGTTCGAAGTGCGGACACCATGCCTCCGAGGTAGACGTCACGAACCACACGTGTGTACGGAGAACATGCCCGAACAGTTCGTTCTGATGCCGGAAACGCGCCAGCGGAAGTAGTGACGCCGGCAGCTCCGCACGTTTGTTTGTTTGCACGTAAGTACGTACTTCCGTATCATCGCTGTCGTGGCAAGCGTGGAGGAACGGCTCGCGGCCCTGGAGGCCCAGGTGGCCCGGCTCGTCGGCGAGCGGGACGCGGGAGCCGGCGCGGCGACCGGCGAGGTCACGCCGGCCGACGCCCTCTGGGCGCTCGGCGGCCTGAAACAGCGGATTCCCGCCGACGGCACCGGGGCGGTGCTCTACACCGGCACCGTCCGCACCGGGGACCGGCACTACGACTGGCAGTACGGCTCCACAGTCGACGACCTGCTCGACGACGACTGGCCCGCTCTGGCCGGCACGCTTACGGCGCTGGCGCATCCGGTGCGGCTGCGGCTGCTGCGGGAGATCCTCGGCGGGCGGCACGGCACCGCCGAACTGGCCGACCTCGACGGGATCGGCACCACCGGTCAGCTCCATCATCACCTGCGGCAACTCGCCGCCGCCGGCTGGCTGCGCAGCGGTGCCCGCGGGCGCTACGACATCCCGCCCGAGCGGGTGGTGCCGCTGCTGGCCATCCTCACCGCAGCCCGCCGCTGATCCGGACTTCCACCCCGACGGAAGGCAGCACCATGCGTACCCCGATCGTTCTCGCCGTCGCCGCCGGCCTCGCCGCCACGGCCGTGGCCGCCGTCCGGAAGCCCCGGCCACCGCGCCTGGGCCCGCAGCAGACAGGCGACGCGGACCTGGCCGCGACGGTCCGGGCCGCCGTCGACGACACCGAAGGGCTGCGCGGCCTCGCGGTCGCCGTGATCGAGGGCGACCGGGTCCGCGTCGCGGGACTCGGCGACCGGGCCCGCGGCGGGCCGGCCGTCGAACCGGGCACTCCCTTCGAGATCGGCTCGATCGCCAAGCCGCTCACCGGGATGCTCCTGGCCCGGCAGGTGGCGGCCGGTGCGGTCGACCCCGACGACCGGCTGGCCGCCGTCCTGCCCGGCGTGACCGGTCCGGCCGGCGGCGTCACGCTCGCCGAACTCGCCAGTCACCGGGCCGGGCTGCCCCGGCTGGCACTCGACTCCACGGGTGCGACGATCCGCATGTGGTGGGCGGCGTCCACGGCCGGAAACGCGTACGCCGGCTACGACGTGGACCGGATCGTCGCCGTCGCCGCGAACACCGAGCCGGGCGGAGACCGCGGCACCGTCTCCTACTCGAACTTCGGCGCGGCGCTGCTCGGCCAGGCGCTGGCGGCCCGGGCCGGCGTCGGCTACCCGGAACTGCTGCGCCGGGACGTGCTGGGGCCGCTGGGCATGACCGCCACGCTGGCCGCCACCGAGGCCGGGCACCTGCCGGCCGGGCGGGCCGAGGGCGCCACCGC
>NZ_JBXUOV010000266.1:0-5733 GCF_057196585.1 Micromonospora sp. ATLC20 | reverse complement strand
CTGCTGCTGCCCGACGGCACCCAGACCCCCGACAACGCCACCCTGGTAACCACAGCCCGCACCACCGCCGCTCCCTGTCCCCCCCCCCCCCGCGCCCCCCCCCCCCGCCGAGGTGAGTATCGTCTCGCCGGCACGCCCGGCCCCTGCCCGGTCCGTCGTGGACGGTCCGGACCGGCCTCGCGAAGACTGCCTGCTAGCGCGACCGGCGGTGGCCGAAGATGAACGGCACGCGCACCGGAAAGCCCTGCACCGTAAGCTTTTCGGCCATCCACACGAAGTTGACATGGTAGATGGTTGGGCTAGGGTTCCGCCGAACGGTTGTCACCGAGGCAGGTATCCGGTCACCACGAGGACGGCATGACGGCACAGTGCAGTGGCTTCGACATCCGCTTGCTGGGCAGTCTCCGGATCACGTTCGCCGGGCGGGAACTGCCACTGCGCTCGGCCCAGCGCCGGGCCGTCTTCAGCGCGCTGGCGCTCACCCCGGAACGGGGCCTGTCCCGGGACGAACTGATCTCCGCCGTCTGGGGTGACCATCCGCCGGCCAGCGCGACCGGCAACCTCTACACGTACGTCTCCGCCCTGCGCCGCATGCTCGAACCGGACCGCGACAGGTGGTCCTCCGGCCGGGTGCTCACCTCCGAGGGCGGCAGCTACCGGCTGCACGTCGACGCCGACGCCGTCGACGTGCACCGCTTCGAGCGGTTGCGCGAACGCAGCCGCGCACCCCGCGCCGCCGGGGACACGACGGGCGAACTGGCCGCGCTGGACGCCGCGCTGGCCGAGTGGCGAGGCGACGAGGCGCTCGTCGGCGTACCGGGACCGCGGGCGGCCGGCCACCGGATCCGGCTCGGCGAGCTGTACCTGACCACTGTGGAACGCCAGGCCGAGCTGATGCTGGGCCTCGGACGCGGCGCCGAGGTCGTCGACCGTCTGCTCGCGCTCGTCGACCGCCACCCGGCCCGGGAGAGCCTGTACGCGGTGGCGATGCGGGCGCTGGCCGCGCAGGGGCGTACCGCCGAGGCGCTCGCGCTCTACGCCACGCTGCGGGACCGGCTGGTCGAGGAGTCGGGCACCGAACCCGCCGCCGCCGTCCGGCAGATCCACGACCAGCTGTCCGGCGCCACCGCGGCCCCGGTACGCGGCCCGGGACCGGTCCCGGCCCGGCACCACGGTTTCCGGGGCCGTTCCGCCGCGCTGGCCCGGCTGCGCGCGGCGGTCACCGGCCTCGCCGGCGGACGCGGCGGCAGCATGTGGATCAGCGGTGAGGCGGGCATCGGCAAATCAGCGCTGCTGGCCGAAGGGCTCAGCGGCGCGGCGCCGCTCGGCGTCCAGGTCGGCTGGGCCGTCGGCGACGAGCTGGCGTACCGGATGCCGTTGAGCATCGTGCTGGAGTGCCTGTCCCTGGGCAACGACGCGGACGGCCTGCCCGCCTCGCTGCACGCCTGCACCGGCGGGGCACCACCGACCATGACCGTCATCGACACGGTCCAGCGGTTCGTGGTCGCGCGGTGCGCCGAACGGCCGCTGCTGCTGGTCCTGGACGACCTCCAGTGGGCCGACGACATGTCGCTGCTGGTCTGGCACGCGCTGCACAAGCTCACCACCCGGCTGCCGCTGCTGCTCGTCTCCGCCGCCCGCCCGGTCCCGGCCGGATACGAGGTGCGGCTCCTGCGCCGGGTGCTGCCCCGCGACGGCACCACGCTCGTCGACCTCGGTCCGCTCGACGACGACACCGCGACCGGCCTGGTAAGCGCCTGGTCCCGCCCACCCGGCCCGGGCCCCGGCACCGTGCGCTCGTTCGTCGCGGCGGCCGCCGGGAACCCGTACTACCTGCGGCATCTCGTACTCGCCGACCGGGACGGCCGGACCGCCGACACACCCGGACCGGAACTGACCGACGCGGTCTCCCGGCACCTGCAACCGCTCGCCGACGACACCCGCCAGTTGCTGCGGGCGATCGCGTTCCTCGGCAACAACTACCTGGTGGCCGACCTGGCCGCGGTCACCGGCAAGTCGGCGCCGGAACTCGTACCCGCGGTGGAGGAGGCGCTGGCCGCCGGGATCCTCGTCGAGGACGGGCGCCGCCTGCGGTTCCGGCATCCGGTCATCCGCCGGGTCCTGCGCGGCGCGATCCCGACCGCGCTGCGGGTGCTGATGCACAGGCAGTTCGCCCAGCGGCTCGCCGAGGCCGGCGGCGACCTCGGCCGGGTCGCGGGCCAGCTGCTGGCCGGGCCGGTGCCGGTCGACGCCTGGGTGCAGGACTGGCTGACCGCGCACGCCGCGCAGCTGGGCGCCACCGCACCCGCGCCCGCGATCGCGGTGCTGCGTCACGCCGTCGCCTCGCCCGGCCTGTCCGCGTCGTCCCGCGAGCTGCTCACCGCGGAACTGGCCCGGGTGCTGCACCGCTGCGGCCTGCCCGCCGGCGCCGAGGCGACCTGGGTGTCGGCGCACACCGGGGACGCCGCGACGCGCGCCGAGATGAACCGGATCGCCGGCCCGGACGGGCCGTCGGCGGACGTCGGCCCGGCGGTCGTCGGGCAGCGGTGAGGAGACTGCGCGTCACCGTTCTGGGCCCGGTACGCGCCTGGAACGGCGAGGTCGAGATCGACCTCGGACCGGCCCGGAGGCGGGCCCTGTTCGCGATGCTGGCCGCGAACGCCAACCGCCCGGTCACCCGCGCCGAGCTGATCCGGGCGCTGTGGGGCGAGTCGGCGCCGGGCGCCGCGGCGGGCAACATCTACACCTACGTCTCCGGTCTGCGGCGCGCCCTGGGCCCGGCCGGTGGGCTGCTGCGTTCCGGCCGGGCCGGATACACGCTGCGCCTCGAACCCGGCGCGCTGGACGCCGACCGGTTCGAGACGCTGTGCGAGGCGGCCGGGGCGCAGGCCGGCGCCGAGCGGCCCGGACCGGCCGTCGCCCTGCTCGACGAGGCGCTCGCGCTCTGGCGGGGCGAGGCGTACGCGAACGTCACCGGACTCTTCGCCGACCTCGACCGGCACCGCCTGGCCGAGCTGCGGATCGGCGCGGCGGAGCGACGGGCCCGGCTGGTGCTGGCCGGCGGCGACGACGACGCGCTGATCGCCGACCTGACCGCGCTGGTCCGCGACCATCCCCTGCACGAGCCGTTCCACGAGCTGCTGATGCGCGCGCTGCACCGGGCCGGCCGGGGCACCGAGGCCCTGGACGTCTTCCACGCGGCGCGCCGGGTGCTCGTGGACGAACTCGGCGTCGAGCCCGGCCCGGCCCTGCGCGAACTGCAGAGCCGCATCCTCGCCGAGCCGGCGCCGCCCGTACCTGTGGCACCGGCAGCGGTGGCGGCGCCCGCCGCGCCGCCCGTAGCGCGACGGGGACGCCTGGTCGGACGCGACGCCGAGCTGGCGCTGCTGCGCGACCTCCTGGACGCGGTGGGCGAGGGCCGCAGCGCGATCGTGTGGATCGAGGGCGAGCCGGGCATCGGCAAGTCCGCGCTGCTCGACGCGGCGCTGCACGAGGCGCGGGCCCGCGGCCACCGGATCGCGCGCGGCAGCGCCGAGGAACTCAGCAGCCGCATCCCGCTGCACGTGATGCGCCGGGCGCTGCGCCTGGAGGACGCGCCGCACGACGACCCGGCCGCTGCCGTCGACCGGGTGCTCGACCACGTGCGCGGGCTCACCGCGACGGGCCCGCTGGTGCTGGCCGTCGACCACCTCCAGTGGGCCGACGAGGTGAGCCTGCTGGCCTGGGAGCGGCTGGCCGCGCTGACCCGGTGGCTGCCGCTGCTGCTCGTCGCGACCGCTCGGCCCGAACCGGGCCGGCGCGACCTGGCCCGGGTACGGCGGGGTGTGAGCACCCGCGACGGGCACCTGATCCGGCTCACCCCCCTGCCCCCGTCGGACATCGAGCAGATCTTCGGCCGGACGGTGGGCGTGCCGCCCGGCGCCACGCTGCGGTCGTTGGCGCCGCTGACCGCCGGCAACCCGCTGTACGCCCGGGAACTGGTCAGCGGCCTCGTCGCCGAGGACGGGGTACGCGTCGTCGACGGGCTCGCCGAGGTCGACGCGCGGGCCGACGACATGCCGCGCGCGCTGCTGGACACCGTGCGGGCCAGCCTCGACCACCTCTCCCCCGGCGCCCGCGAGTCGTTGCGTTACGCCGCCCTGCTCGGCGACGAGTTCGCCGTCGCCGAGGTCGCGGCGGTCACCGGGAGGTCGCCGTTCGACCTGATGGCCGAGCTGGAGGAGGCCGTCGCCGCCGACGTCCTCGTGGACGCGGGCAGCGAGCTGGCGTTCCGGCAACCGGTGCTGCGGCGGGCGCTCGCCGGCAGCATCCCCGCCGCGCTGCGGCCGACGCTGCACCGGCACGCCGCACAGGCGCTCGCGGACAACGGCGGGGCCGTCACCCGGGTCGCCGACCACCTGCTCGCCGGGCCGCCCGAGGTGGACGAGTGGCTGGTGGACTGGCTGGTCGCGCACGGCGCCGAGCTCTCCCGGCGCGCCCCGGAGGCGGCCCGCGAGCTGGTACGCCGGGCCCTGGCGGGACACCGGCTGCCGCAGGCGCAGCGGGCGGCGCTCGCCGCCCTGCGCGACGGTCTCGACCGGTAACGCCTCAGCGCAGCCCCGGTACGCCCACGAACCGGCGGGCGGCGGCCGCCGGGACCGGCGTACCCGGACCGGTGCGGCGCGCCAGGTGCTGGCGCAGGGCGGCAAGGGCGAGAGCGTCGAAGCGCACCCGCCCGTCCACCGGCGGCTCCTCCACCGCCAGTTCCCGCACCAGCAGCCGGGCGGGGACACCGGCGTCCGGCTCCTGCACCTGGAGCACCGTGAACGCGGTACCGGGGAGGAACAGGACCCGGGCCGGCACGCCGTCGGCGGTCTCGAACGCCGCCGTGCGCCGCGCGGTGGCCGACCAGATCAGCACCTCGACCGTGCCCGGCAGGTCGGCGGGCGGCTCGGCGAGCGCGTTGGTGAACCCCCAGTCGGTGAGCAACCGGCGCTGCGCGATCCGCCGCAGGTCCACAGTGGTCAGCTCGGCACCGGCGTACGCGACGCCACGGTGCACCGGCAACCGGCGTACGCCCGCCGACACGCACCTGGCGAACGGCACGTGACCGCCCGGCTCGGCGGACCGCAGCGCCTGGTCGAGGCCGTCGCCGGCGGCGGAGAGGTAGAGGCGGACCGCCGTCGCGTACTCCACCGCATCGGCGCCGGCCGCGAGCGCCGGATGCGCGGCGAGCGCGTCCGCCACGTCGGCGGCGACGGCGGCGATCTCCCGGCGGAACGCCCGCCGGAACCAGGTCCGCTCCTCGTCCAGGTCCGGGCCGGGGCGTACGCCCCGCGCGTCGTCGCCGGGGGTGCGCTGGAAGCGGACGGGCGCCGGTGCGGGGCGGTGTACCGGCAGCGTCATCGTCGGACTGGTCGCCCAGCCCGCGCCGCCGCCGAGCACCGGCCCGGCCACGTCCCGCGCCGCCGCATCCGGTCCGTTCGCGGCCGGCCCGATGTCGTCGAGCCCGGCCGCCTCCGCCCCGACGACGCTCAGCCCGGCCGCGACCGGTCCGGCCTCGTGAGGCCCGGCCACGTTCGTCCCCGCCACGTTCGTCCCGGCCACGTTCGTCCCCGCCGAGTGAAGCCCGGCCGCCTTTGACCCTGGGCCGGGAAGCCCGGAGCCGTCCGGCAGGGTCGTGTCCGGCGGTGCGGCGGGACCGGCGGCTGCGGGAACGGCCGCGCCGGCAGCGGCCACCTCGGCGGCCGACGG
>NZ_JBXUOV010000265.1:0-5766 GCF_057196585.1 Micromonospora sp. ATLC20 | reverse complement strand
GGCCCAGCCCCGGCCGGAGCGTGGCGGTGACCGCCCGGGCCCGGCCCAGCCGCAGCGCCGCCCGGCGCCCCCGCTCGGCCAGGACGGCGGACAGGTAGACCCAGTCCGGCGCGGCCCACGGCGGCGGCGAGGTGACCGCGGCGACCTCCGCCCACAGCGCCCGGCCCAGCCGGAAACGGTCCGGTTCGGCCAGCTGGGGGAGCCGGTCCAGGTACTGCCGGACGGCCAGCGCCAGCCCGTCGTCGAACCGGGTCAGGTCGAGCGTGGCCGCCCAGGCCAGCAGCGGCGGCGGGGCCGGTGGCAGCGGCCGCCACAGCGTGGCGCCGCGGCTGTGCACCACGAGCGTGCCGGCGACCAGGTCACCCAGCCGGCGACCGCGCGGGTCGGTGAGCATCACCGTGACGCTCGCGACCCAGCTCAGCAGCGGCAGCACCAGCCCGGGCCACTCCACCGCCACGCCCACGAGCGCCCGGGTCAGCGACTGGCCCACACCCACCGGGCCACCGTCGGCGCGTACCACCCGCAGCCCCACTGCCAGCTTGCCCACCGTCCGGCCACCGGCGAAGCGTTCCATCGTCACCGGATAACCGAGCAGGACCAGCACCATCAGCACGACCTGAAGCGCGCCGGCCAGCGCCAGATCGAGGGAGTCACCGAGCAGCGCGAGCGCCGCCATCGCCAGCACCGCGCCGAGCACCAGGAACAGCGCGACCTGGATCACGGCGTCGATCAGCAGGGCGAGCACGCGGGAGCCCAGCCGGGCCACCCGGACGTCCAGCTCCACCGCCTCGCCGCTGACCAGACCGGCGTCGCCCCAACGGGGCGGTGGAGGAGGTTGCGCGCGCACCCCGACAGTGAACACCATGGACGCCGAACGGGGGAGGGTGAGTGGATCTCGACGCGTACGTGGCCGAACACGGCGCCGAATGGCGGCGGCTGGAACACCTGACCGGGCGGCGTCGGCTCGACGCGGCAGAGGTCGACGAGCTGGTGGCGCTCTACCAGCGCAGTGCCACGCACCTCTCCGCGCTGCGCGCCCGGGCACCCGAACCGGCGCTGGTGAACCGGCTGTCCCACCTGGTCCTCGCGGCCCGCGCCCGGGTCACCGGCCGGCCCCGGCCGTCGTGGGCGGCGGTGGGCCGCTTCCTGGCCGCCGACCTGCCCGCCGCGCTCTACCGGGCGTGGCCGTGGTGGTGCGGCGTGGCCACCGCGTTCAGCGTGCTGAGCGCCTTCCTCATCTGGTTCGTCGCCGGCAACCCCGACACCGCCGCCGCGTTCGTCGGCGACGAGGAGGCCCGGCAGCTCGTCGACTCCGGTTTCGCCGGCTACTACTCCGAGTTCTCCGCGCCCACGTTCGCGTTCCGCCTGTGGACGCACAACGCCTGGCTGGCCGCCCAGTGCCTGGCCGCCGGTGTGCTCGTGGTGCCGGTGTTCTGGCTGCTGTGGCAGAACGCGCTGAACATCGGCGTGGTCGGCGGCGTGATGATCGCCTACGGGCGGGCCGACGTCTTCTTCGGCATGATCACCCCGCACGGGCTGCTGGAGCTGACCGGCATCTTCGTCGCCGCCGGGGTCGGCCTGCGGACCGCCTGGGCCTGGATCGCCCCGCCCGCGCACCTCGGACGCGGCCGGGCCCTCGCCGAGGCGGGACGGCTCGCCGCCGTGGTCGCGGCCGGCCTGGTCGGCGTCTTCGCCGTCTCCGCGGTGATCGAGGCGTTCGTGACTCCGGCGCCGGTGCCGATCCCGCTGCGGGTGGCAGCGGGCGCCGCGGTGTGGCTGGCCTTCCTGGCGTACGCGCTGGTGCTCGGCCGGCGCGCGGTCAGAGCCGGCCGAGGGACTTGAGCCGCAGATAGGTGTCGGCGACGGCCGGGGCGAGCCGGTGCCCCGGCACGTCCACCACCGTCACGCCGTAGCGCGACAGGGCGGCGCGTACCCGGTCCCGCTCGGCCAGCGCCCGCCACGCCGACGCGGCCGCGTACGGGTCGTCCGGGCCGGCCGGGGTGGCGGTGGCGAGCCCGGTCAGCACCGGGTCGCCGGCCGCCGCGAGCACCACCCGGTGCCGGGTGGCCAGCCGGGGCAGCACCGGCAGCAGCCCGTCGCCGATCGCGCCCGCCTCCAGCGCGGTGAACAGCACCACCAGGCTGCGCTGCCGCTCCCGGCGCAGCACCTCGGCGGCGATCAGCTCGAAGTCGGTCTCGACCAGCGCGGGCTGCAACGGCGCCACCGCGTCGACCAGCCGGGCGAGCAGTGCCGCACGGCCGCTGCCGGTCACCCGGGCCCGGATCTCGGTGTCCGCCGCCAGCAGGTCCACCCGGTCACCGGCGCGGGCGGCCAGCGCGGTGAGCAGCAGCGCCGCGTCGATGGCGGTGTCCAGCCGGGGCTCGTCACCGAGGCGTACCGCCGACGTGCGGCCGGTGTCCAGGACGCACACCAGGCGCCGGTCCCGTTCCGGGCGCCAGGTGCGCACCAGCACGTCGGCGCGGCGGGCGCTGCCCCGCCAGTCGATCGAGCGGACGTCGTCGCCCACCGCGTACTCGCGCAACGTGTCGAACTCGGTGCCGTGGCCGCGCCCCCGGGTCACCTGCACGCCGTCGATGACCCGCAGCCGGGACAGCTTCTCCGGCAGGTGCCGGCGGGAGTCGAAGCGGGGCAGCACCCGCAGCGTCCACTGCGGCGTCGCCGGCCGTTCGGCGTGCTGCCTCGCGCCCAGGCGCATCGGCCCGAGCGACCGTACGGTCAGCGCCGCCGCCGGACGGTCGCCGCGCCGGGTCGGGGTGAGCCGGACCGGCAGCGTGGCGGCGCCACCGGGCGGCACGGTGAGCAGGCGGTCCGGCGGCACGTCCGGGCGTGCCCCGGCCGACGGCACCCAGGCGTCGCGTACCTGGGCGTACAGCGTGCGGTCGGTCGGGTTGGCCAGGTGCAGCGTGACGGTCGCGGTGCCGCCGAGGCGGACCGTCCGTTCCCCGGATCGGGTCACCGTGAGCGCGTCCGGCGGCACCGCCATCGCCCGGTCGAGCAGCACCAGCAGCAGCACCGCCGCGGTCAGCACGGCGACGCCGAGGAACGGGGCCGGCCAGGCCGGCAGGGTCAGCGCGCCCACGCCGAGCAGCAGACCCGCCCGCCAGGTCATCGCGGCGTCGGCACGGTGGCCAGCACCGAGTCCAGCACGGCGTCCGCTGTGACGCCCTCCAACTCCACCTCCGGGCGCGGGCGCAGCCGGTGCCGCAGCGTCGGGCGGGCGACCGCCTTGACGTCGTCCGGGGTGACGTGGTCGCGGCCGGCCAGCCAGGACCACGCCTTGGCGGCGTTCAGCAGCGCGGTGGCACCACGCGGGGACGCGCCCAGCTCCAGCGCCGGGGCGGCCCGGGTGCCCCGGCACAGGTCCACGATGTAGCCGAGCACCGGCTCGGCCACGTGCACCCCCCGCACCTCCGCCCGGGCGGCGGCCAGGTCCGCGGAACCCGCCACCGGGCGTACGCCGGCGGCACGCAGGTCGCGCGGGTCGAAACCGGCGTGGTGCGCGCGCAGCACGCCCAGTTCCTCCTCGCGCTCCGGCAGTGGCACCGTCAGCTTGAGCAGGAAGCGGTCGAGCTGCGCCTCGGGCAGCGGGTAGGTGCCCTCGTACTCGACCGGGTTCTGGGTGGCCACGACGATGAACGGGTCGGGCAGCGGACGGCGCTCGCCCTCGACGGACACCTGCCGCTCCTCCATCACCTCCAGCAGCGCCGACTGCGTCTTCGGCGGGGTCCGGTTGATCTCGTCGGCGAGCAGCAGGTTGGTGAAGACCGGCCCCTCCCGGAACGTGAACGCGGCGGTGCGCTGGTCGAAGATCAGCGAGCCGGTGACGTCGCCGGGCATCAGGTCGGGGGTGAACTGCACCCGCTTGGCGTCCAGGTCGAGCGCGGCGGCAAGCGTCCGGACCAGCAGCGTCTTGGCCACCCCCGGTACGCCCTCCAGCAGCACGTGCCCCCGGCAGAGCAACGCGATCACCAGGCCGGTGACCACGGCGTCCTGCCCGACGACGGCCTTCGCCACCTCGGCACGCAGCCGGTGCAGGGCGGCGCGGGCGCCGGACGGTGCGGTGGTCGTGACGGGTCCGGTCACCGGGTGTCTCCTTCGCTCGGATGCGGGGCCAGGGTACGGGTCAGGGCGTCCAGGTCGCGGGCCAGCTCCAGCAGCTCGCGGTCCTTCTCCGGGGCGGGGCCGTAGAGCAGGTCGGCCATCCGTTCCGGGTCGGCGCCGACGCGCTCGGCGACCCGGGCGGCCACCTCGTCGTCGGGCGTGTCCGGGGGCAGGTTGAGCCGGGTCACGAGCCGGTCCAGGGCGGCGGCGCGCAGCGTCGCGGCGACGGTGTCCCGGGCGCCCGCCCGGCGGTAGAGCCGCGCCCGGCCGCGTACCGTCTCGGCGGACCGGACGGTGACCGGCAGCGGCTCCGACACCGGCGGCCCGAGCCGGCGGGCCCGCCACAGCACCACGAGCAGGCCGGCCAGGGCGAGCTGCACCAGGAGGGCCCAGAACCAGAGCGGGAAGGCACCCCAGAGCGGGTTCTCCCGCGGCGGGTCGGCGCGGTCGGGCGGGTCGGGCCGCTCCGACCGGCCGCTGCCGGCCGGTGCGGGCTGGTCGGTGACCGGATCCGGGGACCAGCTCGGCCCGGTCGGGGCCGGCACCGGCTCGGGCAGGTCGAGCCAGACCAGCGGGCGTCCGCCGCCGAGCAGGCCGGTGGCGAGGGCCTCGTTGCCCCACTCGCCGCTCCGGTCGTTGCGGAACGGGTCGCTCGCGCCGGCCAGCACCACCTCGACCCGGCCGGGGACGCGCAGCAGCGCCCCGGCGTAGCAGTCGTCGACCTCGGCCGGCCCGTCGTAGCGTTGCAGGTCGATCGCGGCGGTGCCGGCCCGTACCGCCTCGGGCAGCCGGCACGGCGTGCCGTCGGCATCCGGCGGCACCGCCCGGGCGGCCCAGCGGCCGCCGGCCGGCACGACCGGAGTGTCCAGTTCGGCGAGCACCCGCCGGGACGGCTCGACCAGCACCAGCCGGCTACCCGGCGGCAGGGTGGTCAGCTCGTCGAGCCGGTCCGGGTGCACCAGAGCGGGCGCGGGCACGAACAGCGTGCTCGGCTCGGCCCCGGCGGTACGCAGCGCCGCCGTCAGGTCCGTCTCCCGGCGCACCGGCACGCCCTGCGTCCGCAGCGCCTCCGCGAGCCTGCTCGCGCCGTCGTCGTCGGTGGCGACCGGGGACAGGAAGCCGGGCTCGTCGGCGTCGGGCCGGTCGATCGCGTGCAGCACGAGCGTGGTCACGATCAGCAGCACGGCGAGCCCGAGCGGGACGAGCAACCGGTACGGCCGCCGACGCGGTGCCGCCGTGGTCGCCGTCGTCGTGGTCTCCGGTACGACAGTGGCGGTCACCGCGGCTCCTCCCCGGTCAGCTCGCGACTGAGGTCGGTGGCGAGTTCACGCATCCGCCGGTCGTGCGCGGCGGTGGCGGGACGCTGGGCGTACCAGAGGTCGGAGAAGATCGCGCCGGCCGCGTGCAGCGTCGGCCGGACCCGCGGCCGGGTGCGGGCCGCCGCCTCGGTCAGCTCCACGACGGTGAGCCCGGGGCGGGGTTCCACCACCTGCCGGACGACCAGGAGCCGGACCATCTCGCGCAGCCGTTCCCGGACCGCCTCGGCGTACCGGCCCTCGGCCGCCAGCCGGTCGGCCAGCCCGGGACCGGCCGCCGCCGGTTCCGGCAGCCGGGGCGCGGGCAGGCGCACGGCCGGCGGATCGG
>NZ_JBXUOV010000264.1:0-5778 GCF_057196585.1 Micromonospora sp. ATLC20 | reverse complement strand
CGTCGGGGCGCTGTTCTTCCTGCTGGTCGCCGGCCAGGAGACCACCTCGCAGTTCCTCACCCTGCTGCTGCACCGGCTGTCCGGCGAACCGGCGGTACGGGCCGGGCTGCGCACCGGTGAGATCGGCGTGGACGACGTGGTCGAGGAAGGGCTGCGACTGGAGCCGCCGATCGTCACCTGGCGGCGGGTGGCAGCAGTGGACACGACGCTCGGCGAGGTGGGCGTACCGGCGGGCACCAGCATCGTGGCCTGGCTGGCCCGCGCCGGCCGCGACCCGGCCGTGGTCGAGGCGCCGGGCGAGTTCCGCCCCGGGCAGCCCGGCTCGCGGCGGCACCTGGCCTTCGGCGCCGGGCCGCACCGCTGCGTCGGCGCGCAGCTCGCCCGGATGGAGGCGGCAGTGGTGGTCACCGAGGCCGCCGCGCTGCTCGACGGGGTGACTGTGGTGCGTCCACCGTGGTGCCCGGACAACCTCACCTTCCGGATGCCGGACGCGTTCGTGGTCCGTCGCGCCTGACGAAAGTCAGTGCCGGCCGCTGCCGTTCGACGGCGGTGCGGCACCCCCGCCGGCCCATAGCGTCGCCGCATGATCACACTTCGTGCGTTGACGAAACGGTTCGGCGACGTGACAGCCGTCGACGACCTGACCGTCGAGATCCGCCCCGGGCAGGTCACCGGATTCCTCGGCCCGAACGGCGCGGGCAAGTCCACCACGATGCGGATGGTGCTCGGCCTGGACCGGCCCACCGCCGGGCAGGCCCTGGTCAACGGCCGGGACTACCGCACGCTGCGGCACCCGCTGCACGAGGTCGGCGCGCTGCTCGACGCGACAGGTGTGCACCCGGCCCGCTCCGGTATGGCGCACCTGCGGGCGATGGCACGCAGCAACGGCGTACCGGCCCGCCGGGTGACCGAGGTGCTCGACCTGGTGGGCCTGGACGCCCGCGCCGCCGGCAAGCCGGGCCGGGCGCTGTCGCTGGGCATGGGTCAGCGGCTCGGCATCGCCGGCGCGCTGCTCGGCGACCCGCCGGTGCTGCTGCTCGACGAGCCGGTCAACGGGCTCGACCCGGACGGGGTGCGGTGGATCCGCGGGTTCACCCGCCGCCTCGCCGACGAGGGGCGCACCGTCCTCGTGTCCAGCCACCTGATGAGCGAGATGCAGCAGACCGCCGACCGGGTGGTGGTGCTGGGGCGCGGCCGGCTGGTGGCCGACGCGCCGCTGGCCGAGCTGATCGCCGCCCGCCCCGCCGCGTCGGTCCGGGTACGCGGCCCCGAGCCGGCCGCGCTCGCCGCCCTCGGCGACCGGCTGGCCGCCGAGGGCGCGACTGTCACCGCCGACGAGGGCGGGATGTCCGTCGCCGGCAGCACCGCCGGCCGGGTCGGCGACCTGGCGCACGAGATGGGGGTACGCCTGCACGAGCTGACCCCCGTCGCCCCCTCCCTGGAGGAGGCGTTCCTGGAGCTGACCGCCGACAGCGTGGAGTACGCCGCCGGCCCGACCGGAGGTGGCACCCGATGACCGCACCGTCCACGCTCGACCCGGCCCGTCGGACCGCCCGGCCCGCCCCCACCACCGGGCATCCGCTCGCCGGGGCGGTGGCCGCCGAGTGGACGAAGCTCTGGTCGGTCCGCTCCACCTGGTGGACGCTGCTCGCGGCGGTGCTGACCATGGCGGCCACGAGCGCCCAGCTCGCCATCTACGCGCGCAACGCCAACACCGACGACGACCCGGCCGACAACCCGGGCGTGGTGGACGTCGGCGAGATCGTGGCCGGATCGCTGGAGCTGACCCAGTACGTGGTGCTGGCGCTCGGACTGTTCGCGATCACCAGCGAGTTCACCACCGGCACGATCCGCACCACGCTGCGGTGCACACCGTCGCGGGGGCGGGTGCTCGCCGCGAAGGCGATGGTGGTGGGCGCGGTGACGTTCGGCGTCGGGCTGCTGCTCGGCACCGTCGGCGCGGTGACGGCCCGGCCGGTGCTGGGCGAGTGGGGCCGCGCCCCGCTGGGCGCGACGGTGGCCGACGTGGTGGCCGCCGCGGCGTACCTGGCGCTGATCGGTGTGCTGGCGCTCGGCCTGGCGGCGGCGCTGCGGGGCGCGGTGCTGGCCCTGACCGTCCTGTTCGCGCTGCTGATGATCGTGCCGCTGTCGTTGCAGGAGCCGGACATCACGGTGCTGACCCGGATCGCCGACGCGTTCCCCGGGGTGGCGGGCAACCACTTCCTGGCCGGGGACACCGAGCCCTACCCGGCGGCAGTGGGGCTGCTGGTGCTCGCCGCCTGGGCCGCCGCCGCGCTGGCGCTGGGCCGATGGGCGCTGGCGAGGCGCGACGCCTGAACGGGGGCGGGCTGGTCAGCCGGTGGGCGGGACCAGCCCCGCCTCGTACGCGAGGATCGCCGCCTGCACCCGGTTGCGCACGTCCAGCCGGGTGAAGATGCTGGTCAGGTAGCTCTTCACGGTGCCCTCGACCAGGTGCAGCCGGCGGGCGATCTCGGCGTTGGACAGTCCCGCCCCGACCAGCGCCAGCACGTCGCGTTCCCGGTCGGTCAGCCCGGCCAGCCGGTCCCGCGCGTACGGGCCGCGGGCCAGCCGGCCGCCGCTCAGCTCGATCACCCGGCGCGCCACCCGCGGCGACAGGTACGCCCCGCCGTCGGCCACCGCCCGCACCCCGGCCAGCAGTTCGCGCGGGTCGCCGGACTTGAGCAGGAACCCGGCGGCGCCGTGGCCGAGCGCGCGGGCGATCAGGTCGTCGTCGCCGAACGTGGTGAGCATGACCGCCGCCGTCTCCGGCACCAGCCGGCGGATCTGCGCGGCGGCGCTGAGCCCGTCGCAGCGGGGCATCCGGATGTCCAGCAGCGCCACCCGGGGGCGGTGCGCGCGGACCAGCTCGACCGCCGCCAGGCCGTCGCCCGCCTCACCGACCACCTCGATGCCCGGGTCGGCGGCCAGGATCGCCCGGACCCCGGCCCGGACCAGCGCCTCGTCGTCGGCGAGCACCACCCGCAGCGGGCGGTCGTGGTCGTCGCTCATGGTGCGATCTGCTCCTTGCTGACCAGCCGCCCGCCGGCGAAACAGAGCCGCCAGGTCGCCTGGGCGAACGGGAAGTTGCCGTCGGTGTAGAACTCGCAGCCCGGCGCGGCGCCGGTCGCGGGCGGGTCGGCCTGCCGGCGGGGCAGCCCGAGCGCGTCGCGCGGCTCACCCAGCCGCAGCCGTTCGTAGCCGGGCCGGTCCAGCACCGCGCCGGCGGTGGCGAGCGGGTAGTAGACGAGCGCCAGCACCAGTGCGAGCCCGGTGGGCGCGCCGATCGCGACGAGCAGGCTGCGCCGCGCCCGCCGCCGGGCCTCCCGCAGCCGCCGGGCCGCGTCCCCCGGTTCACCCCGCCGAGGTACACCGGCACCGCCGAGCGGGTCGGCGTCCGCGTCCGGTGTGCCGGGGCCGGCCGCCCGGTCCAGCGGGACGCGTGCGGTGACCGCCCAGCCACCGTCGCGGGGACCGGCGTCCAGGGTGCCGCCGGCGAGGCGTACCCGCTCGCGCAGCGCCAGCAACCCGGAGCCGTTCGACGGCGGCCCGGGCAGCGGACCGGCCGGCGGTGGCGCGTTCACCACCGCGACCGTCACAGTGCCCTCGGCGCGGGCCACCTCGACGGTGACCGGGGCACCGGGGGCGTAGCGGGCGGCGTTTGTGAGCGCCTCCCGGACCACCCGGTGCACCGCGTGCGCGGGCAGCGGCGGCAGGTCCTCCTCGTCGCCGCGCAGGTCGACTGTCATCCCGGCGTCGCGCGCGCCGTCGACCACGTCGGCGACCGTCTCCCCCGCCGGCCGCAGCGTGCGCTCCTCGCGCAGCACGCCGATCACGTCGTGCAGGCGTTCGGTGGCGGCGGCGACGCTCGCCCGCAGCTCACCGGCCGCCGCCCGGTGCGCCGGGGACAGGTCCGGCGCCAGTTCCAGCGCGCCCGCCCGCAGCGCGATGAGGCTCAGGTCGTGGCCGAGCGAGTCGTGCATGTCCTGGGCGATGCGGGCCCGCTCGCGCAGGCGTACCCGCTCGACCTCGGCCCGGCGCTCGGCCTGCGCGTGGCGCAGCCCGGCGTCGGCGAGCGCGCGGTGCTGCCGCCGCAGCCGGCCCAGCAGCCAGGGGAACACCCCGGCGAACAGCAGCACCGAGGAGAGCACGAACCAGGTGGACGGCTCGGTGCCGAGCAGCCCGAGGTTGAGCACCGAGCCGGTGACCGCGATGGCGGCGAAGACGGCGGCGGCCGGTGCGGCCCGCTCGCTGCGCCGTCCGGCCAGGTAGCCGAAGACCGGGATGGCGAACACCACGTTGCCGTCGACGAGCGAACCGGCCACCACCGCGAGCACCGCGACCAGCGGCCACCGGCGGCCGATCCACACCGCCGTGCCGAGCAGCGCCAGCGCGGCGGCCAGCGGCGGCAGCTCGTCCGCGTGCCACGGCGGGGTGAGGCGGCCGTACGCGACGGGTGCCGCGAGTACGGCCCAGAGCAGCAGGTCACCGGCCCGGCGCTGTCGTTCGCGGGGTTCCACGGCGGTCACGCTACCCACGCCCGGCCGGGCCGGGCACCGACGAAAGTCAGGTCTCCTCGGCCCAGGCCCGCCAGTCGTCGAGCACGCCGTAGAGGGCGGGGGTGAGCCAGCCGGGCGCGGACCGGCGGAACACACCGGGGTCCATGCCGCCCGCGCCGGCCGGCACCGCGCCGAGCAGATTCGGCAGCAGCTCGGACAGGTTGAGCCAGTGCACCAGTTCCGGCTCGGTCGGCCAGGCGCCGATCACCACGCCGGCCGGGACGGCCCGCCGCTCCAGCGCCTCCAGCGTCAGCGCGGTGTGGTTGAGCGTGCCGAGCCCGGCCCGCGCCACCACCACCGCCGGCGCGCCGAGCGACACCGCCAGGTCGGCCACCGTCCACGGCTCGCCGGACGGGCGCAACCCCATCGGTACGAGCAGCCCGCCCGCGCCCTCGACGAGCACCAGGTCGTGCTTGTCCGCCTCCTCGCGGATCGCGTCGACGGCGTTGTACAGCTCCAGCGGCGGCAGCTCCGCCACCCGGGCCGCGGCCAGCGGGGCCAGCGGGTCGGGGTAGCTGGCGAGCGTCCGGCCGGTCAGCGGGGCGGCCAGCCGGGTCACCGAGTCGACGTCGCCGGGCTCGCCTGTCGCCGTACCGGTCTGGCCGGGCTTGACCACGGCGACCCGCAGGCCGGCCGCCTGCGCGGCGGCGGCGACGGCGGCGGTCACCACTGTCTTGCCGACCTCGGTGTCGGTGCCGGTCACCAGCACCGGCCCGGTCCAGGCGTCGCCGAAGCTCATGGCGCACACTCCACGATCACGTCCAGGGCGCGGTCGAAGCCGGCCCGGTCCACCCCGGCGCTGACGGTGAGCCGCAGCCGGGAGCGGCTGTCCGGCGTGGACGGGGGACGGAAGCAGCCGACCGCCACACCGAGGTCCCGGCAGGCGGCGGCCCAGGCGGTCGCCTCCTGCGGGCCGGGCGCGGTCACCGAGATCACGGCGCCGTCCGGGGCGGACACGGACAGCCCGGCCGCGCCGAGCCGGCGCACCGCCGCGGCGACCCGGTCGGCCAGCTCGGCGCGCAGCGCGTCACCGTCGCGGGCCAGGCGTACCGCGGCGCGGACCCCGGCCACCACGGCGGGCGGCGGTGCGGTGTCGAAGATGAACGTGCGGCCGGTCTCCACCAGGTGGCGGACGAACTCGGCCGGCCCGGCGACCACGCCGCCGGCCCCGCCGAGCGCCTTGGAGAGCGTCGCGGTGACC
>NZ_JBXUOV010000263.1:0-5926 GCF_057196585.1 Micromonospora sp. ATLC20 | reverse complement strand
GTCGTCGACCGGGCCGGCGCCGCGCTCGGCGCGGCCCTGGCCGGGCTGGTCGCCCTGCTCGACCCGGACGCGGTGGTGGTCGCCGGCGGCGCCGCCGCCACAGTGCTTCCCGCCGCGACGGCCGCCTACCGGGCGGAGCTACCCGACGGCTGGGCGCACGTGCCGCTGCTTTCCGCGGCGCTGGGCGCCGACGCGGTGGTGGTCGGCGCCGCCCGGCTCGCCACCGCACCGATCCACCACGACGGAGGAACAAGCACGTGAGTGTCCTGGACGACCTGGCCGGCGGGCTGGTCGTGTCCTGCCAGCCGCTGCCCGACGACCCCGGCGACCCGATGCGCGACCCGTACGTCCAGGCCCGCGTGGCCGCCGCCGTCGTCCGCGGGGGCGCGGTGGCGGTCCGGGTCAACGGCCCCGACGACGTGCGGGCGGTACGCGCCGCCGTCGACGTGCCGGTGATCGGGTTGTACAAGCACGGCACGCAGGGCGTGTTCATCACCCCGACCGCCGGGCACGCCCTCGAAGCGGCGCGGGCCGGGTCGCACGTCGTCGCGGTGGACGCCACCGACCGCCCCCGGCCCGACGGCCGGACCTTCGCCGACACCGTCCGCGCCGTGCACGACCAGACCGGCGCGCTGGTCCTGGCCGACGTCGCCACTGTGGCCGAGGGCGTCGCCGCCGTCGAGGCCGGCGCGGACGCGGTCGCCACCACGCTGTCCGGCTACACGCCGGCCGGCCCACCGATCGACGGGCCCGACCTCGGGCTCGTGGCGCGACTCGCCGCGCTGCTGCCCGTACCGGTGATCGCCGAAGGGCGCTACCGGACCACGGAGCAGATCAGCCGGGCCTTCGAGGCGGGCGCCCACGCGGTGGTGACGGGCAACGCCGTCACCTCACCGCTGTGGATCACCCGCCGGCTGGTTCCGGCCACCCCCCGGGCGGCGAGCGCGCCGGAGAAAAGGGAGCATCGATGAAGAGAAGAACCCTTCTTGCGGCCACCGGCGCGGCCGGCCTGGCCACCGTCGCCCTCGGCGGCCCCGCCTTCGCCCGGCCCGCCGGCCGGCGACCGAGCGTGGCGCTGGTGCCGCTGGACGACCGGCCGGTCAACACGTACTGCGCGGAGATGACCGGTGCGAGCGCCGACGCCGAGGTGCTGCTGCCGCCGCGGAACCTGCTGGGCCGTTTCTTCACCCCCGGTGACGGTGCCGGCATCGCCCGCTGGCTCGACGGCACCGACGGCGTCGACGGGTACGTGATCTCGGTGAGCATGCTGGCGTACGGGGGCCTGATCGCCTCACGTACCGCCGCACCGGCCCTGGCCGACGCGTTGCGCAACCTGGAGGCGATCCGGCGGCTGCGCGCACGCCGGTCCGGCGCGGTGATCGAGGTGCACGACACGATCCAGCGGCTCGCGATCACCAGCACCGGCACCGACCTGGACAACTACCGTGACCTGCTGGTCCAGTGGGCCAAGCTGTACGACCAGGTGGTCAACCTGGGCCAGGAGTCGCTGCGCGGCCAGCTCGACGCCGTGCGGGCGCGCATCCCCGACGCCGTGGTCGAGGACTACCTGGCCGCGCGGGCACGCAACCACCAGGTCAACCGGCTGATGGTGGAGTGGGTCGCGGACGGGACGATCAGCCACCTGGTGCTCTCCGAGGACGACACCGCGCCGGTCGGCCTGGCCCGCGCCGAGCGGGTCGAGCTGGAGGCGCTGGTGGCGCGGCTCGGCGTCGGCGACCGGGTGGAGATCTTCCCCGGCGCCGACGAGGTCAACGCGCTGCTGGTCGCGCGGGTCGTCGCCGCCGGTGCCGCGCCCACCTACCGGGTGGAGTACGCCGGGGTGTCCGGCGAGGGCTGGACCGCCGCGCTGGAGGGCATCCCGTTCGCGGAGAACATCCGCCGGCACGTCACCTCGGTGGGCGGCCGGGTGGTGACCGGCGACGCGGACATCGTCCTCGCGGTGAACACCCCCTCGGCGGCGGCCGGGCAGCGGGCCGCCGACCTGGACGCGTTCGTCGGCCGCATCGGTGAGCTGCTGGCCGCCGGCACCCCGGTGATCGTGGTGGACCCGCTGATCGTCAACAAGGGCGACCACGACCTGGTGTCCCGGATGGAGGCCCGCCTGGACCTGCCGGCGCTGCTGTCGTACTCGGGGTGGAACACCGGCGGCAACGCGCTCGGGCTGGCGCTCGCGCACGGCACCGCGCGGTGGGCGTACCTGCGCAGCTCCGGCAGCGGCTTCGGCGTGCCGGAGCTGCGCGGGCCGGCCCGGGCGCACGCCGAGTACCTGCTCTACCGGTTCGTCAAGGACGACCCGTGGAAGAACGTGGTGCAGGTCGAGGCGTACGCGCACGCCCGCGCGCAGGGCTGGGATCCGCTGGCGCTGAACGCCGAGCAGAAGCGCTACTTCGACGGCTGGGTACGCGACCGGCTGGTGCCGCTGACCGAGCGGTACTTCGCCGACCACTTCGCCGGGCACGAGCTGGTGCTCGGGGTACGCGGACGCAAGACGTTCACCACGACGCTGGACCGGGTCACCGCGGTGCGGGTCGAGCTGCCGTGGGACCGGCTGTTCGAGGTCACGCTGGAGCCGAGCCTGCGGCTGCGCTGACCGGACGACGCGGGTGCGGTCCCCCGGGCCGCACCCGCGTCACCGGGCCGTCAGCAGGCAGAACTCGGTGCCGTCCGGGTCGGCCAGCACCACGTCGCCGGCGGTGTGTTTTCCCGTACCGGCCCGGGTCGCGCCGAGCGCCAGCAGCCGGTCGACCTCCGCGTCCCGGTCACCGTCCGCGACCAGATCCAGGTGTACGCGGTCCCGCCCACCGGCGTCCATCAGCGGCGGGCCGCTCCAGGTGACCTTCGCGCCCCCGCGCGGCGACCGGATCGCTGTCTCCTCGTCCTGGTCCCAGACCAGCGGCCAGCCCAGCGCCTCGCTCCAGAAGAGGCCTGCCGCCCGGGTGCCGTCGCAGTTGACAGCGCCGACCGGGCCGCAGCCGGCGAGGAAGGTGTTGCCCGCCCCGATGACGCAGAACTCGTTGCCCTCCGGGTCGGCGAGCACCACCTGGTCGTCGTCCGGCCCCTGGCCGATGTCGATGTGCCGCCCGCCCAGCGTCAGCGCCCGGTCGACGGTGTCCCGCTGAGCCTGCGGCGACGCGCTGGTCAGGTCGAAGTGGATCCGGTTCTGCACGGTCTTCGGCGCAGCGCTGGGCAGGAACCGGATGCGGAAGTCGCTGTGGGCGTCGCCGCCCAGCGCCACGCCCTCGCGCGGGTCGTCGAGGATCTCCCGGCCGAGCACCCCGGACCAGAACCGGGCGAGCCGCAGTGGGTCGCCCGCGTCGAGGCTGACCGCGTAGAGGTGAACAGCCATCCGCCCGTCTCCGATCCGCCGCCGTCGTCGGCGGCAGGTCAGGAGCGTAGGCCGGGCGGCCCGGGCGCGCAGCCGGATTTCCCGCTGCCGCGCTACTTCGCCGGGAGGGTGCGCGCGACGCGGACGCCCCGCTCGACCCAGCGGGTCAGGTCCGGGTCGCGCTCGCAGGCATCGGGCGACACGGTGACCCAGCCCCGCATCTCCCGGCCCCGCATGACTGTCGCCTCGGCGCCGGGCTCGGCGAGCGCGCGCTCGGCCTCGGCCGGGTCGACCCGGACCATCAGACCGCCCGCGCCGCGCACCACCACCGCCATGTTGCCGCGCAGCATCATCGCCAGGCCGCCGAACATGCGCCGCTCGGTGATGCCGGGCTCGCGCCCGAGACGTTCCCGTACCCGGTTCGCCAGGTCCTCGTCGTAGGCCATGACGGCATCGTGGCATCCGGGTCCGACAGCGGGGCGCGCCTCAGGCGCCGACGCGCTGTTCGGGGATGGACAGGCCGTAGAGCGCCATCAGCTCCGGACTGTCGATCCGGCTGCCGTCGGCCACCGAGTCGCACGCGATGTCGACGATCTGGTCCTTGTGCGCCAGCAGGTACGGCCGCGCCCCGACGTCGGCGCTGGCCAGGGTGGCGATGCCGGACCAGTGCCGGCGGCCGAACAGCATCGGGTAGCCGCGCAGCCCGTCGTAGGTGGCGCAGACCAGCACGTCCGGGTACGGCAGCGCGGTGACCCGGCGGACCGCCGCCGCGGTGAGCCCGGGCATGTCCACCGGCACCACGACGACCGCCTCGATGTCGTCGTCGGTGAGCGCGGCGAGCCCGGCCCGGATCGAGGAGCCCACCCCGGTGCCCCAGGCGCGGTTGACCACCACAGTGGCGCCGGTCAGGTCGGTGGTCTGCCGCACCTGCTCGGCCGCCGCACCCAGGACGACCACGACCTGTGCGCAGCCCGCCTCGGCCATCGTGTCGATCATCTGGCTGACCAGCGGCTTCTCGCCCTGGTGCAGCAGCGCTTCGGGTCCGCCGATGCGGCGGCCGCCACCGGCGGCGATGATCATTGCAGCGATCCGGTTCAGCGGTGCCCCCTCGATCAGGGGACGGACCGGGCACAGCCGCCCGGTCCGTCCCGTCGTACGCACACCGGGCCCAACGAGCGCAGCCGGGAGCGGGTAGCGGGGCAAAACGGAAAATTGCGTGGCTATGCCGCGTCCGCGTAGCAGTCCACTGAAGACAGGTCGAGCGGAAACCGGACCGGGGTGTCGCCGAACAGCAGCCGGGTGGCCCGCGCGCCGGCGGCGGTGACCGCCTCGGCGACCACCGCCGCCTGCCCGGCCGGGCAGTGCACCACCACCTCGTCGTGCTGGAAGAAGACCAGCTCCGCCTCCGTCCCGGCCAGCTCGGTGCGCAACGTGGCCAGCAGCGTGGAGGCCCACTCGGCGGCGGTGGCCTGGATGACGAAGTTGCGGGTGAAGCGCCCCCGCGACCGGGCCGCCCGGGCCGACGGGCTGTGCGGATCGGCCCCGCCCTCCGGCAACGGCTCCTCCCCCTCGGCGAACCCCGCCGAGCCGGGCGGGCAGGTACGCCCCAGCCACGACCGGACCAGCCCGCCCGCCTCACCGGTCCGGGCTGCCGCCTCGACGTGGCCGAACGCGGTCGGGTAGTTCTTCCGCAGCACCGCCAGCGCCGGCACCGCCGCCCCGCCGGTCTGCCCGTACATCGCCCCGAGCAGGGCCACCTTGGCCTTCGCCCGGTCACCGGCGAACGCGTCCCGGGCCAGCGCGGCGTACAGGTCACCGGCACCACCCGCCGCTGCCAGCCGCTCGTCGCCGGACACCGCCGCGAGCACCCGCGGTTCGAGCTGGCCCGCGTCGGCCACCACGAACGTCCAGCCCGGGTCCGCCACCACCGCCCGCCGGATCACCTTCGGGATCTGCAACGCCCCGCCGCCCCGGGTCGCCCACCGGCCGGACACCACGCCGCCTGGCACGTACTCCGGGTGGAACCGCCCACCGGACACCCAGGCGTCGCGCCAGGCCCAGCCGTGCGCCGTCCAGATCCGGTACAGCTCCTTGTATTCCAGGACCAGCGGCGCCGCCGGGTGCTCCACCCCGCGCAGCACCCAGGCGCGCGTGTTCGGCAGGTCCACGCCCGCGCGGGCGAACGCCCGCAACAGCTCCGCGGGCGAGTCGGCGTGCACCTGGCGTACGCCGAACGCATCAGCGATCCGGGCCTGCAACTCGGCCAGCCGGCGCGGCGGCCCGCCGACCGGTGACGCCTCGCCGAGCAAATCGGCCAGGATCGCGTCGTGCACGTCGGCGCGCCACGGCAGGCCGGCCGCGCCCATCTCGGCGGCCACCAGCGCGCCCGCCGACTCGGCGGCCACCAGCAGCCGGAACCGGCCGGGGTGGGTCGTCGCGGCGATCCGGGCGAGCTGGTCGGCGTACACCCGGGTCAACGCCGTGATGCCCGGACCGGGCGGACCCGACGGCGGCTCGAAGAGCGCGGCCTGGGCGTGGCCCGGCGGCTCGGGCGGGCGGGGCGCCGGGTCCGGCGGGACC
>NZ_JBXUOV010000262.1:0-5972 GCF_057196585.1 Micromonospora sp. ATLC20 | reverse complement strand
GGCCCGGTCCGCGCCGCCGGCCCAGCCGGCGAGGGCGGCGCGCAGCGTCTTGCGGCGCTGCGCGAACGCGGCGTCGACGACGGCGAAGACGGCCTTCCGGGGTACGTCCGGCCGGGGTGGCTCGCGCCTGGTGAACGCGACCAGGCCGGAGTCGACGTTCGGCACCGGCCAGAACACGTTCGGCGGGACCTTGCCGGCGGCGCGGGAGCGGGCGTACCAGGCGAGTTTGACCGACGGGATGCCGTACACCTTGGAGCCGGGACCGGCGACGAGCCGGTCGGCTACCTCCTTCTGCACCATCACCAGGCCGTGGCGCAGCGTGGGCAGCTCGGCGAGCAGGTGCAGCACGACCGGCACGGCGACGTTGTAGGGCAGGTTCGCCACCAGCGCGGTCGGCGCCGGGCCGGCCAGGTCGGCGGCGGTGACCCGCAGCGCGTCGGCCGGGTGGACGGTGAGCCGCTCGGCGGCCGACCCGGCGAAGCGGGCGGCGGTCTCCGGCAGCGCGGCGGCGAGCGCCGGGTCGAGTTCCACGGCGTGCACGTGCGCGGCGACCGGGAGCAGGGCGAGCGTGAGCGAGCCGAGCCCCGGGCCGACCTCCAGCGCCACGTCGTCGGGGGTGAGCCCGGCGGTGGTGACGATGCGGCGCACGGTGTTGGGGTCGTGCACGAAGTTCTGGCCGAGCTTCTTGGTCGGCGTGACGCCGAGGCGCGCGGCGAGTTCCCGGATCTCCGCCGGGCCGAGGAGTCCGGTCACGCCGGGCATCCTCTCACCACGGCCCGAACGCGCGGTCGCCGGTCGCGGAGATGGTGGCGCAGAGTTCGTCCAGGTCGGTGCCGGTGGTCTCGGCGAGGAAGCGGACCGTCAGCGGGATCAGGTACGACGCGTTGGGCCGTCCCCGGTACGGCATCGGGGTCAGGTAGGGCGCGTCGGTCTCCACGAGCATCTGTTCCGGCGGGGTGACGGCGGCGGCCTCGCGCAGCGCGGCGGAGCTGCCGAACGTGACGGTGCCGGCGAAGCTGAGCAGGAAGCCGCGCCGGACGCACTCGCGGGCGAAGCCGGCGTCGCCGGAGAAGCAGTGCATGACCACGGTGTCCGGGGCGCCCTCGTCGTCGACGATGCGCAGCACGTCGGCGTGCGCGTCCCGGTCGTGGATGACCAGCGCCTTGCCGTGCCGCTTGGCGATGGCGATGTGCGCCCGGAAGCTCTCCTCCTGCGCGGCCCGCCCGTCGTCGCCGGTACGGAAGAAGTCCATCCCGGTCTCGCCGACGCCGCGGACCCGGTCCCGGCCGGCGAGCGTCTCGATCTCGCGCAGCGCCTCGTCCAGGTCGGCGAGCCGGGGCGCCTCGTTCGGGTGCAGCGCGACGGTGGCGAGCACCGGGGCGTACCGGTCGGCGACGTCGGCGCCCCACCGGGACGAGTCGACGTCCACCCCGACCTGGACGAGCCGGTCCACGCCGGCCCGGGCGGCGACGTCGATCGCGGCGGCCACCGGGTCGTCGCCGGGGGCGCCGCCCGGAGGCGTGCCGAACTCGCCGACGGTGATGTCGAGGTGGGTGTGGCTGTCCGGCACGGGCACGGGCAGCGGCTCGGGGGCGGGCGGGAACTCCCCGGCCCGGCGGGCGGCGCGCTGCTTGCGGGTCTCGGTCTTCTCGGTCATCGCGGCCAGCATCACACACCGGCCCGGTACGGCGTTCCCGGACCGCCACCGGCTGTTCACGTGCCCCACATCTGGCGGGCTTAGCGTCCCGGAGTGACAGTCACCGACCAGGCCGGCGGGCCCGCCTCCGACCGGGCCGGGTTGCGCGTGACGTACGGCGGCCGGGTGCATCCGGCGGAGGAGATCGCCCGGGGCGCGGCGTACGAGTTGTTCAGCGCCGACGAGGCACCCGGGTTCGAGTGGTGCCCCCGGCCCGGCAGCGGCTATCCGTGGCGCCGGTTCGTGCACGCGACCGAGGTGGACGCGGTGCACGGCGGCGCCGGGCCGGGCGACGACACGGACGCGCCGCTGCTGATGCCGGTGCACCGGGACCGCGGCTGGGCGTACGTACACCGGCTCAGCCAGCAGCCGGGCGCGGCGGCCGATCCGACGCTCGCCGCGGTGCGGGCGTCGGCGGTGATCCGGCCCGGTACCCGGATGGTGAAGGTGCTCTCCGCCCGGCAGCTCGCCGGCCACGTGCGGGGCGTGCTGCCGCACGGCTTCTGCTACCGGGAGCACGACGTGGCGCACCTGCGGACACCGGCCGGGATGGCGGTGCTGCGGGGCGACTCCGAGGGCGGCGACGTGGCGTACGCGCTGCGCTGGCGGGCCGCCGACCCGGCCGACTACGACGTGCCGGTGGGCCCGGCGCACCAGGGGCTCATGGCGTTGCCGCCCCGGGACCGGCTGGGGCCGCCGGTGCTGGGTACCGGGTTCGTGCCGAGCAACGGGCAGCTCGTACCGGAGTTCGTCACCCGGGAGTTCGCCGACCTGCCGATGCCGGCGAACGCCACGCTGCTGGCCTACCCTGCCGAGGGGGTGGAGGTGGTGCTCTACACCTACCAGGCGGAGCAGCGGGGCTGGCTGCGCCTGGCCGGGCCGCAGTGGCGGCACCTGCTCGCCGCGGTGCCCGGTCTGGCCGCCGACCAGGAGTACGTGCCGACCGGCGACGCGCCGCGCTCCACCCGGCTCGTCGGCACGTACGCGGGTTCGGAGTACGAGGCGGTGGCCGACCAGCCGGGCGGGTTCCGGGTGCTCGCGATGACCCGGGCGGCCCGATACCCGGTGGACGCGCCGGCCCGCCGGGTACGCACGGCGGCCTGGCGCGGGGTGCCGTGCCTGGTGCTGCGGGAGGAGGGCGGCTGGCTGCGGTTGCGGCTGCGCCGCCCGGATCCGGACGGGGTGGCCGCGACCGGCGCGCAGTGTCTGGAACGCGGCGTGTACGAGGTCTGGGCGCCGGGTGCCGAGCTGACCGACGACCGGGTGGTGGACCTGCCCTATCCGGCCCGCCACGAATAGACGAGGGCAGGTCGGGAAGGCGTGGTGGGTCCGAGAACCCGCGCGAGGGGGAATCCCGACATGCCTTTCGTCACCGTCGGTACGGAGAACTCCGCACCCATCGACCTGTACTACGAGGATCACGGTTCCGGTCAGCCGATCGTGCTGATCCACGGTTTCCCGTTCAACGGGGCGACCTGGGAGAAGATGAGCGGTCCGCTGCTGAACGCCGGATACCGGGTGATCACGTACGACCGGCGTGGGTTCGGCAACTCCGCCCAGCCGGCCAGCGGCTACGACTACGACACGTTCGCCGCCGACCTGGACGTGCTGATGACCGAGCTGGACCTGCGCAACGCGATCCTGGTCGGGCACTCGATGGGCACCGGCGAGGTGACCCGCTACCTGGGCGCGTACGGGTCGGACCGGGTGGACCGGGCGGTCCTGATGGCCCCGTTGGCGCCGTACCTGCTGAAGACGCCGGACGACCCGGAGGGCGTCGACAAGAGCATGTTCGAGGGGTTCCAGAAGGCGATCATCCAGGACCGGTTCGCCTACCTGACCCAGTTCTGCGACGCGTTCTTCAACGCCAGCGAGAACCGGGGGAAACTGGTCAGCGACGAGGCGTACCACGCGCACTGGCAGATCGGTGCGCAGGCGTCGGCCAAGGGCACCCACGACTCGGTGGACGCCTGGCAGACCGACTTCCGCGCCGACCTGCCGAACATCGACGTGCCGGTGCTGATCATCCAGGGCGACAAGGACAACGTGCTGCCGTTCCCGGTGACGGGCCAGCGGCTGGTGAACATGCTGTCCGACGCCAAGCTGGTCACGCTGAAGGGCGCGCCGCACGGG
Source organism: Micromonospora sp. ATLC20 (assembly GCF_057196585.1). Classification (NCBI taxonomy): domain Bacteria; kingdom Bacillati; phylum Actinomycetota; class Actinomycetes; order Micromonosporales; family Micromonosporaceae; genus Micromonospora; species Micromonospora sp. ATLC20. The sequence continues at coordinate 2,143 of NZ_JBXUOV010000262.1, read as the reverse complement.
ACGCCGTGGACCCATCCCACCGAGGTCAACAAGGCCATCATGGAGTTCATCGGCAAGCCGAGCATGGCGACCGCCTGACCTGGCGGACGACCGCGGCCCCGGGGATCTCCCCGGGGCCGCGGTCACACGTGCGTGGTCAGCCGGCCAGGCGGGCCAGCTCCTCCTCGACGATGGACGGGTCGAGCTTGCGGAACACCGGCTTCGGCGCCGCGAGCGGCCGGCCCACTTCCAGGGGTACGGACTCCCAGCGCGCCCCGACCGTGTAGTCACCGGTCAGCACCGGGTACGACGGCCCGCCGTCGAGGTCGTCAACCTCCTCGATCACCGGCATCGGGGCGTGCGTGCCGGTGCCGCCGAGCAGCTCGTGGATCTTCTGGGCGGAGTGCGGCAGGAACGGGGTGAGCAGCGTGTTGGCGTCGCTGACCACCTGGAGGGCGACGTGCAGGATGGTGCCCATCCGGGGCTTGTCGTCATCGCCCTTGAGCTTCCACGGCGCCTGCTCGGAGAGGTACTTGTTGGCCTCGGCGACGACCTTCATGGCCTCGCCGATGGCCTGCTTCTGCCGGTGCCGGGCGATCAGGTCGCCGACCACGCCGAAGCCGGCCTTCGCGGTGTCCAGCAGCGCCTGGTCGGCCTCGGTGAGCCCGGCCGGGTCGACCGGCGGGATCGCGCCGAAGTTCTTCGCCGCCATCGACACCGACCGGTTGACCAGGTTGCCCCAGCCGGCGACCAGTTCGTCGTTGTTGCGGCGCAGGAACTCCGCCCAGGTGAAGTCGGTGTCGTTGCTCTCCGGGCCGGCCACCGCGATGAAGTAGCGCAGCGCGTCGGCGTCGTAGCGCTCCAGGAAGTCCCGGACGTAGATGACCACCTTGCGGGAGGAGGAGAACTTCCGTCCCTCCATGGTCAGGTATTCGCTGGACACGACCTCGGTGGGCAGGTTGAGCCGGCCCAGTTCGCCCGGCTCGCCGTCGCGGGTGCCCTCGCCGGAGTAGCCGCCGAGCAGCGCCGGCCAGATCACCGAGTGGAAGACGATGTTGTCCTTGCCCATGAAGTAGTAGGACCGGGCGTCCTTCCCCTCCCCGTCCGCCGACCACCACTTGCGCCAGGCCTCCGGGTCGCCGGTGCGCCGGGCCCACTCGATGGACGCGGACAGGTAGCCGATGACCGCGTCGAACCAGACGTAGATCCGCTTGTCCGGGCGGTCGCGCCAGTCGTCGAGCGGGATCGGCACGCCCCACTCCAGGTCGCGGGTGATGGCCCGGGGCTGGAGGTCGTCGAGCAGGTTGCGGGAGAACCGCAGTACGTTCGGGCGCCAGCCGTCGCGGGTGTCCAGCCACTGCCGCAGCGCCTCGGCCAGGGCGGGCAGGTCGAGGAAGAAGTGCTCGGTCTCGACGAACTCCGGCGTCTCCCCGTTGATCTTCGACTTGGGGTCGATCAGGTCGATCGGGTCGAGCTGGTTGCCGCAGTTGTCGCACTGGTCGCCGCGCGCGCTGTCGTAGCCGCAGATCGGGCAGGTGCCCTCGATGTAGCGGTCGGGCAGCGTCCGGCCGGTGGACGGGGAGATCGCGCCGGTGGTGACCTTCGGGACGATGTAGCCGTTGCGGTAGAGACCTGTGAACAGCTCCTGCACCACCGCGTAGTGGTTGCGCGTAGTGGTGCGGGTGAACAGGTCGTACGACAGGCCCAGCGCCCGCAGGTCCTCGGCGATCACCCGGTTGTAGCGGTCGGCCAGCTCGCGTGGGGTGACCCCCTCGGCGTCGGCCTGCACCTGGATCGGGGTGCCGTGTTCGTCGGTGCCGGACACCATGAGCACGTCGTGACCGGCCATCCGCATGTACCGGGCGAAGACGTCGGAGGGAACGCCGAATCCGGATACGTGGCCGATGTGGCGCGGGCCGTTGGCGTAGGGCCAGGCGACCGCGGCGAGAACGTGACTCATGAGCAGCAAGCCTAGTGATTGCCGTGGGTGCGCCGCGAACCAATGGGGTGCGCGCTCCGACCGTACGTCCGATTTGTCGCCGACACGCGGCGTGAGCTGCCCGACAAGCCCGACGTACCGGTGTGAAATGAACATCGTGACCAGCAGACCAGCGGCGCCCGAGCCGTCGGCCGCCGCCACCCGGCGCGCGGCGCGGCCTGCGCC
>NZ_JBXUOV010000261.1:0-6002 GCF_057196585.1 Micromonospora sp. ATLC20 | reverse complement strand
CCGCCGAGGTGGTCCGCGCGGCCATCGCCGCCGGCACCGCCGGTGGGCCGATGCTCGACGAGCTGGCCCGGCGGCTGGCGCTCGGTGTGGCGAGCACCTGCGTGGTGCTGGACCCGCCGCTCGTGGTGCTCGCCGGGGCGGTCGGCCAGGCCGGCGGGGCGGCGCTGGCCGAGCGGGTGCAGCACGAGGTCGCCGCGATCACGCTGGTCCGGCCCCGGGTGGTGACCACCGGGCTGACCGAGGAGCCGATCCTGCGCGGCGCGCTGCGGACCGCGCTGGACGCGGTACGCGACGAGGTGTTCGGCTCGACGGTCGGCTGACCGCGTCGTGCACCCTGGCGCCATGTGAAGGAATCCTTCAGCATGGCGCCAGGGTTCGCAAGGAGTTGCCGGGATGCGGCTCCGGTCAGATCAGGTCGCGGCGACGGAACACCGTGAACGCCGCGGCCACCAGCGCGCCGGTGAGCCCGAACAGCACCACCACGCCCGACGTCCAGGTCAGCGTGTAGGAGCCGTCGCAGTAGCCGGAGATCCCGGGGCCGCAGGCGTTGTTGTCCCAGAGCCGTACCTCACCGGACAGCCAGGCCGCCAGATAGCTGGACAGCATGTACCGATCAGGCCGGCCGACCTCGAGGATCTGGAACACCAGCCGCGCACCCAGCTCCCACACCACCACGTACGCGGCCACCGTGCCCAGCGCCGCCGAGGTGTGCCGGCCCAGCGTGGCCACGGCGAACCCGAGCGCCGCGGCGAGCAGCACCAGCACCAGCCCGCGTACCCAGATCGCGCCAAGCGACGGCCAGAAGTCGCCACCGGTCCGCCCGACCAGGCCGGACGCCTGGCCGATCAACCAGAACGCCCCGAGGTACGCCGCCGACGCCAGCACCGACAGGCCGAGCAGCCCGCCCAGCAGCGTGCCGAGCTTCGCGGCCAGCACAGTGGGCCGCCGGGGCCGCCACAGCAGCAGGTTGACCACCCCGCCCGAGTTCAGGTCGGCCCCGATGTAGGAGGCGCCGACCAGGAACCCGAACAGCGTCAGGAACGCGATCAGGAAGTAGAGCAGTGGCTCGGCCTCCTTGGCGAAGACGAAGACACCGCTGAGGTAGTCGGCAGCGCTCGGCAGATCCTCGAGCTGGGCCGGATCGATCTGGGCGCAGTCGCGCGGTAGGTAGTCGCTCTCGCCCGGCGGGAGCGAGCCCTCCCGGATCCGCAGGCAGCGGTCGTACGTCATCTCCATCTGGCGCACGCTCTCCGCCGCCTGCGCCTGCGCCCGGCTCAGCTCCGCCGGGCTCGGCCGGTGCGAACCGGCGAGCGTGGTCACCACTGTCACCGCGAAGGCGACAGCCAGCAGCACCATCATGAGCTGCACGAAACGCCGGGCGGCCAGCCGCTCCAGCTCGGCACGGACCAGGTTCACGCGTCCACCTCCCGGGTCTCCCGGACGTCGAGGTCGATCACTCCGTCGCTCGGCGGCGCGCCGTCGACCTGCCGCGGCACCGCCACGTGCTCGTGGCCGCCGGTCAGCTCCAGGAAGACGCTCTCCAGGTCCGGCCGCAGCGGGACCAGCTCGCGTACCCACATGCCCTGCTCGCCGAGCGTCCGGCTGATCGTCTCCGGATCCTGCACACCGGTCACCACCAGGTGGTCCGGCGCGACGGCCACCGACAGGCCGGCCCGGCCCAGCAGCTCGCCGGCCCGCTCCGGGTCGGCCACCCGGACCCGCCACTGGTGCTGGTCGAAGCCGGCCAGCACGTCCTGCACCGGCCCGTACGCGACCCGCTGCCCCCGGCTCACGATCGTCACGTGGTCGCAGATCAACTGGATCTCGGCCAGGATGTGGCTGGACAGCAGCACCGTCACCCCGGCCTCGGCCAGCGACCGGGTCAGGTCGCGCATCTCCCGGATGCCGGCCGGGTCCAGCCCGTTCGCCGGCTCGTCCAGGATCAGCAGCTCCGGGTTCTTCAGCAGGGCCGACGCGACCGCCAGCCGCTGCTTCATGCCCAGCGAGTAGCCCTTGACCCGCTCGTCGCCCCGGTCGCGCAGCCCGACCTGTTCCAGCACCTCGTCCACCCGGCTGGTCGGCACACCGCCTGCGAGCGCCAGCAACCGCAGCGTCCGGTGCGCGGTGAAGTTGGCGAAGAACTGCGGGCTCTCCACGATCGCGCCGACCCGGCCGGCCACGTCCGGCAGGTGCTCTGGGGACTCGGCGCCCAGCACGCGCATCCGCCCGGAGTCCGGCCGGACCAGCCCCAGCAGCGCACGCAGCGTGGTGGTCTTCCCGGACCCGTTCGGCCCGAGGAAACCGTGCACCTGACCCGCCTCGACCAGCATGTCGAAGCCGTCGACGGCGACCCGGCGCCCCTGGCGCAGCGTGTGGAACGTCTTGCGGAGACCGGCGATCTCGATGACCGCGCTCATCCGCGCGCCTTCCGGCAGCGGTCGGGCATGAGTGTCCTTCCGGAAGTGGTGACCAACGACACGGCGCCCCACCCTATGGCGGCGGCGCCGCCCGTGGGGGGCGCCGGGCCGGGTGCGTGATTGGATGGAGCGGTGACTGGTGACCTGATCCCCGGCGCCCCGGGCGCCCCCGCCCCCTCGACCGTGGACGCGGATCTGGTGGTCAGCCTCGACGGGGTCGGCGTCAAGCGTTCCGGCACCGCGCTGGTGCACGACGTCGACTGGCGGGTCGAGCTGGACGAACGGTGGGTGGTGCTCGGGCCGAACGGCGCGGGCAAGACCACGCTGCTCAACCTGGCCGCCGGCCGGCTGCACCCGACCATCGGCGTCGCGCACGTGCTCGGCGAGCGCATCGGCCGTACCGACGTCAACGAGCTGCGTACCCGCATCGGCCTGTCCACCGCGACGCTCGCCGAGCGGATCCCCGCCGAGGAGCGGGTCGTCGACGTGGTGGTGACCGCCGCCTGGTCGGTGGTCGGCCGCTGGCGGGAGAGCTACGACCGCACCGACGAGGCGCGCGCCGCCGCGCTGCTGCGCCAGCTCGGCGTCGGCCACCTCACCGACCGCACGTACGGCACGCTGTCCGAGGGCGAGCGCAAGCGCGTCCAGATCGCCCGCGCGCTGATGACCGACCCGGAGCTGCTGCTGCTCGACGAGCCCGCCGCCGGGCTCGACCTGGGCGGGCGCGAGGACCTGGTGGCTCGGCTGGCCGAGCTGGCGTACGACCCGGACGCGCCGGCGATGGTGCTGGTCACCCATCACGTCGAGGAGATCCCGCCGGGCTTCACCCACGCGCTGCTGCTGCGCGAGGGCGGCGTGGTGGCGCAGGGCCTGCTCGCCGACGTGCTCACCGCCGACAACCTGTCGAAGACGTTCGGCCTTCCGCTGGTGGTTACGCGGTCCGGCGACCGCTGGGCCGCCCGCGCCGCCTGAGCGACGGGACGACACAGTGCCGCAGACCCGGATCGCCGTCGTCGGCAGCGCCAACATGGACCTGGTCGGCATCGGCGCGGCGCTGCCCCGGCCCGGCGAGACGGTGCTTGGCGACGACTTCGTCATGCTGCCCGGCGGCAAGGGCGCCAACCAGGCGGTCGCCGCGGTACGCGCCGGCGCATCCTGCGTCTTCCTCGGCGCGATCGGCTCGGACTCGTTCGGCGTGACGCTGCGGGCCCGGATGACAGCGGCCGGCGTGGACACCGGCCACCTGCGGGTGGTCTACGGCCCGTCCGGCGTCGCGCTGGTCATGGTCGGCGGCGCGGGGGAGAACGCCATCCTGGTCACCCCCGGGGCGAACGCCGCGTTCACGTCGCTGACCGCGGACGAGCTCTCCGCCGTACGCGATGCGGATGTGCTCGTCGCGCAGCTGGAGGTGCCGGTCGAGACGGTGACCGAGGCGGCGCTGGCGGCCCGGTCGGCGGGCACCCGGGTGGTGCTCAACGCCGCGCCGGCCCGATCGGTGCCGGCCGAGCTGCTGGCGGCGACCGACCTGCTCGTGGTGAACGAGCCGGAGGCGCAGGCGCTGACCGGTCGCGGCCGGGACGATCCGGCGGCGCTGCTGGACCTGGTGCCCCGGGCGGTGCTCACGCTCGGCGGCGACGGCGCGTGGTACGTCGACCGGGACCGGCCGGCGACGCACGTGCCGGCGGTGCCGGTGGAGGTGGTCGACTCGACCGCCGCCGGGGACGCGTTCACCGCCGCGCTCGCGGTGGCCTGGGGCGAGGGGCGGGACCTGGCCGACGCGGTGCGCTGGGCGGCGGCTGCCGGTGCGGCGTGCGTACGCAAGCTCGGCGCCTCGGTGGCGCTGCCCCACCGGGCGGAGATCGACGAGCTGTTCCCGGCCGGCTGAGCCTCAGCCGGCCGGTTCGTCGGTGAGGCGTTCGCCGCGCCGGCGCAGCATGCCGAGCCCGGGGATGCCGGCGACCGCGAGCTTGAGATCGCGTGTGACGTCCAGCAGGTCGTGCAGGTCCGGGCCGACCCGGTCCAGCGTGGCCAGGATCGGCAGCACATCCGAGGTGAGATGGTCCTTGAGCTTCGGCAACTCGTCCACGAGCCGGATCGCGGCGGTCACCTCCTCCGGGCTGAGCTGCTCCACGAACCGCGCCGCCATCGGCGCGGCCCGCCGTAGCGTCGCCTCGTACGCGGCGAGCAGCTCGTTCGCCACGCCGGTCGCCTTCTCGGCTGTCGCGAGCGTGCCCGCCGCCCGCGCGGTTACCGTCTCCGCCTCGGTCACCACACCGGCCGCGCCGCGGGCCACCCGGTCGGCCTCGCCGACCACCACTGCCGCCGCCTCGGAGACCCGCTGCGCCTCGCCGACCACGACAGTCGCCGCGGCCGCCACCTCGGTCGCCGTGTCGATCGCCGCGGTGGCGGCGGCGCTGATCACCGCCACCTCGCGGACCGCCGTCTCGGCGTCGGTGAGCACCCGGTCGGTGCGGTCGAGCGTGCCCTCGATCCGGTCCACCACCCCGTCGATCCGCCGGACCAGCGCCTCGACCTGGTCGAGGACGGCGAAGGCCCGAGCGGGCACCGAGGCCACCGTGGCGGCCGAGCCGAGCGCCTGGTCCAGTGCGGTACGGGTGAGGCCGAGCACGGCGCCGGGCCGGGGAAGAGGGATCGCCATGACATCCAGTGTGCGGCGTCGTGGCCAGTGCCGCCCGGCGGCAGCCGGGCGGCGAAGGTCACGCCAGGCGCCCGGTGCGGCGTAGGGTGCCGGCATGCCCACCCCCGGCCCGGCGTCGCGGCGACTGCTCGCCTGCGGCGTGGTCGCGCTGCTCGCCGTCGTCCTCGGCGCCCTGCTCCTGGCCCGCGCCGACGCCGGTCTGAGCACCCGGCGGGCGACGGTGGCGGGAGTGCCGCTGACCGAGGTCCGGGCGGACGGCGTGAGCGGCGACCGGCGGCCCGGGGTGGTGATCGCGCACGGCTTCGCCGGGTCGGCCCGGCTGATGCGGCCGCTCGCCGACTCGGTGGCCCGCCGGGGCGGCGTCGCGGTGCTGCTCGATTTCGCCGGCCACGGCGCCAGCCACGCCCGGCTGCCCGGCGCGGGCCGGGACGAGGAACGCAGCCGGGCGCTGCTGCGGCACGACCTGGATGTGGCGGTCGCCTGGCTGCGCGGGCGGCCCGGCGTCGACAGGGACCGGATCGTCCTTGTCGGGCACTCCATGGGCGCGGGTGCGGTCGTCCGGTACGCGGTCGCGCATCAGGAGATCGACCGGACCGTGGCGATCTCGCTGCCCGACGGCAGCGACGTACCGGCGGGCTGGCCGGGGAGGCTGACGCTCGTGGTGGGCGGGCTGGAGTTCGCCGGTTTCCGCCAGGCGGTCGACGAGGCGTCACGGGACGCGCCACCGGGCACCCGCACGCGGGTGGTGGCACCCGGCACCGAGCACGTGTCGGTGCTGTTCGCGCCGCGTACCCACGCCGCGGTGCTCGACGCGCTCCCGAACCCTGCCGGCGGGCCGCCGCCGTCCCCGCTGACCCGGCCGGGCGGCGCCGGGCTGCTGCTGGCGGGGCTCGCGCTGGGCTTCGTGCCGCTTGCCGCGCTGCTGC
>NZ_JBXUOV010000260.1:0-6013 GCF_057196585.1 Micromonospora sp. ATLC20 | reverse complement strand
GGCATGCCTCGCTCAGGCGCTGCGCGCGTCCCGCTCCCGGGCCTTCAGCGCGCGGACCACGCCGTCGCGGCCCTCCGCCACCAGCCGCCGCAGCGACGCCGGCCGCCCGTCCTGGGCCAGCCACGCGTCGGTGGCCGCGACGGTGTCCTCCTCGACCAGGTACGACGGGTACGCGAGCTGCACGAACTCCTGCGCCGGCTCGCTGTCACGCTGCGCCCACACCTGGTCCACGGTGGCGAAGTACCGCTCCCGGTAGGGCGCGGTCAGCTCGACCTGCGCCGGGTGGGTGAAGCCCTGCAGCAGCGCCCGGTTACGCCAGTTCGGCAGTCCGTCCGGGCCGGTGAGCAGCGCCCACACCGCCGCCTTGTTCTCGGCGGTCGGCACCAGCGCGTGCGCGTACGCGGCCTCCCGCTCGCCGCTGGCGGTACGGTCGGCGGCCAGCTCCGCGTCCACGTCGGCCGCACCCGCCGCACCGTTGGCGACGAGCGACTGGAGCACCGTCCAGCGCAGCTCGGTGTCCACGGTCAGGCCCTCCGGCACCCCGTTGCCGTCCAGCCAGCCGCGCAGCGTCGCCAGGTCCTCGCCGGAGCGGGCCGACGAGGCGTACGCCCGGGCCCAGGCGAGCTGGAAGCCGCTGCCCGGCTCGGCCGCCGCGAGCGCGGTCCGTGCGGTACGGGACAGGTCGGCCCAGCCGGTCGGCGCCCACGCCGGGTCGGCGTAGAAGGTGAGCGCCGTGGTCGCCTGCCGCAGCGTCGCAGTCACCAGGTTGATGTCGGTCTCGGCGGTCAGCCCGGCCAGCACCAGCGCCACGTAGTCGCGGGCCGACAGCTCGGCGTCCCGGGTCATGTCCCACGCGGCGGTCCAGCACAGCGCCCGCGCCAGCGACGAGTCGAAGCCGGCGATGTGCTGCACCACAGTGGCCATCGACCGCTCGTCCAGCCGAAGCTTGGCGTACGTCAGGTCCTCGTCGTTGAGCAGCAGCACGTCGGCGGCCCGCTTGCCGTGCAGCTCGGACAGCTCGGTCAGCTCGCCGGTCACGTCCGTCTCGATCAGCTCCCGGCGCACCAGCCGGCCGTCGGTCAGGTCGTACAGGCCCACGCCGATGCGGTGGGTACGCAGCGTCGGGTAGCCCGACGGCGCCTCCTGGCGGACCACCACCCGCTCGTACGTGCCGTCGGGGCCGATGGTCACCTCCGGGCGCAACGTGTTGACCTGCGCGGTCTCCAGCCACTGGGCGGCGAACTTGCGCAGCTCCCGGCCGGAGGCCGCCTCCAGCTCGGACAGCAGGTCGTCGAACGTGGCGTTGCCCCAGGCGTACTTGCCGAAGTAGGCGCGCAGACCGGCCAGGAACGGCTCCTCACCCACGTACGCGACGAGCTGCTTGAGCACGCTCGCGCCCTTGGCGTACGTGATGCCGTCGAAGTTGACCTCGACGGCCTCCAGGTCCGGCATCTCGCAGTAGACCGGGTGGGTGGAGGAGAGCTGGTCCTGCCGGTAACCCCAGTTCTTGCGGATCGACAGGAACGTGGTCCACGCGTCGGTGAAGCGGGTGGCGTGCGTGTTGCACCAGTGGCTGGCCCACTCGGCGAACGACTCGTTCAGCCACAGGTCGTTCCACCAGCGCATGGTGACCAGGTCACCGAACCACATGTGCGCCAGCTCGTGCAGGATCGTGTTGGCGCGCTGCTCGTACTCGAAGTCGGTGACCTGCGACCGGAAGATGTAGTGCGACTCGGCGTGCGTGACGCAGCCGAAGTTCTCCATCGCGCCGGCGTTGAAGTCCGGCACCCAGAGCTGGTCGTACTTGGGCAGCGGGTAGCGGACGCCGAACTTCTCCTGGAAGAAGTCGAAGCCCTGCGTGGTGATCAGGTGCAGGTCGTCGGCGTCCATGTGCGGTGCCATGCTGGCCCGGCAGAAGTAGCCCATGTCGATGCCGTCGTGGCTGCGGCGCACCTCGTGGTACGGCCCCGCGCACAGCGCGGTGATGTAGGTGCTCATCCGCTCCGAGACGGTGAAGTGCACCGTCTTCAGGCCCTCACCGGCCGCCTCCTCGCGGGCCACCGGCATGTTCGACACGACCCGCCAGTGGTCCGGGACGGTGGCGTGCCAGGTGTAGACGCTCTTCAGGTCGGGCTGGTCGAAGCAGGCGTAGACCTTCTGCGCGTCGGCGGTCTCGAACTGGCTGTAGAGGTAGGTCTCGCCGTCCACCGGGTCGACCGTGCGGTGCAGGCCCTGCCCGCTGTTGGAGTAGCCGAAGTCGGCGTCGACCACCAGCACGTTCTCGGCGGCCAGGCCGCTGAGCGTGAGTCCCTTCTCGGCGGACCAGCCGGACAGGTCCACCGGCTCGCCGTTGAGCGTGGCCGACCGCACCGATTCCGCGGCTGTCTCGATGAACGTCGTCGCCCCCGGTTCGGCGCAGCGGAACCGGACCTCGGTCACCGAGCGGAACGTGCGACCGGTGGGCTGCACCGCGGTCGACAGGTCAAGGCTGATGTCGTACCCGGTCACCTCGAGCAGGCGGGCCCGCTCGGTAGCCTCGACCTGGGTCAGGTTGCGCACTCCCGGCACTGTTCGTCTCCATCCCACTCGTCTCGCCGCGCCCCGCGGCGCCGGTACTGCCCGGCCGCTCGTGACGGCCCGTCGAGAACCGAGTCTTCCATGCACGGACCGCTCTCGGTGGTCGAGGTCACGCTCTCATTCCGGTACCTGTCGATGCGGTACGGGGTGAGGATCGGAGGTGACCGCGCCGGAGCCCCGGCGCGACGATGTCGTGAAGGGAAGACACCGTGACCGAACGTGTCACCGCGGACATGTGGTTCGACCCGCTGTGCCCGTGGGCGTGGATCACCTCCCGTTGGCTGCTGGAGGTCGAGCAGGTCCGGGACGTGGACATCCGGTTCCACGTGATGAGCCTGTCCGTGCTCAACGAGGGCCGGGAACTGCCGGCGGAGTACCAGGATCTGATGGTCAAGGGCTGGGGCCCGGTGCGGGTGTGCATCGCCGTCGAGCAGGCGCACGGCGCCGAGGCGCTGGCGAAGCTCTACACCGCGATGGGCAACCGGATCCACCTCAAGAAGGAGGAACTGGGCCGCGACATGCTCGCGGGCGCGCTCACCGACGTCGGGCTGGACCCGGCGCTCGCCGACGCGGCCGAATCCACCCAGTACGACGAGGCGCTGCGGGCCAGCCACGAGGCGGGCATGCGGCCGGTCGGCACCGACGTGGGCACCCCGGTGATCCACGCGCCCGGCCCGGACGGCAAGCAGGTCGCCTTCTTCGGCCCGGTGATCACGCCGGCACCGAAGGGCGAGGCGGCCGGCCGGCTCTGGGACGGCGTACTGCTGGTCTCCGCCACCCCCGGGTTCTACGAGCTGAAGCGCACCCGCGAACAGGGCCCCATCTTCGACTGAGGTGAAAGGAAGGGGCCCTTCTTAACGCCTCCGGTAGAGGAAGGGCCCCTTTTTAACACCCGCAGCGCGCCCCGAGCCCCGCACCCGCCCGTCACCGGGCCGGTGCGGGGCTCGTTTCACCGGGTGTCCCAGCCGACGGCCCGCGGGCCGCAACACGGCAGCTCCTGGAGGCGTTCCCATGGCCAAGCACCGCCACATGTCCGACGACGCGCCGCAGCAGGCGACCGAGGACTCCGGTGCGACGTACTGGTCGGTGACCGAGAGCGACTGGCCGGCCGGCCCGGCCGAGGTGGCCGACCTGCTGGCCCCGCCGATCGTGGTCGGCGTGGCCCGGGTGGTGGCCACCTCGCGGATGACACCGCCGGCCGAGACCGTCCGGCCCGCCCGCGCGCCGTCGCGGTCCGGCCCCGCCGCCCACCCGGCCGCCGCGGGTGCGACGACGGTACGCCTCAACGCCGGCTCCCGCCCGGCCCCGCCGGTGCGCCGCCCCGCCCCGGGCCGGCACCGCAACCCCACCGCCTGAGCCGCCTTCCTTTCACCTGGTGGTAAGCGGGTGAGTCCGGCGGCGGGGGCGATCGGGGCCCGGGTAGCGTCAGCGGACATGACGGTCGTGCATCCGATCACCCGGGCCTGGATCACCACTGGCGGCACCGGCGCGCAGAACTACGACGAGTTCGCCGACGACGCGGAGATCACCTCCATCGTCGAGGCGAATCCGCACAGCGCCCTGGGCATCGAGATGCCCCACCGGGCGCCCGGCAGTCTCGGGAAGTCCTTCCTCGACGCGCTGCCGGACGCGGTGGCGCGCCTGGCCGAGGCGAAGGCGGACGGCAGCTACACGCCGGCCGAGCAGGTGGTGGTGCTCTACCGGATCAGCGCGCCGGGCGAGGAGAGCGCGTACGGGCTGTGGGCCATGGTCGACACCGACCAGATCTCCACCCGCGCCGACGAGCCGGGCCTGGTGATCCGCAACGAGGACGTGTTCATCGCCAAGGTGCGGGAGCGCGTCGCCCTGGCCGAGGCGCTCGGTCACCTGCTCTCGCCCGTACTCCTGCTCCAGACCGGTAGGGGCGACGAGCTGCATGCCGCGCTCGCGGCGGCGACCGACGCGGCCGGCGCGCCCGCCGCGACGGACGTCGACCAGTCCGGCCGGACGCACGCGATCTGGCTGCTCGGCCCGGGCCCGGCGCAGGACGAGCTGACCGCGCTCGCCGGCGGCGGGGATCTGGTGGTCGCGGACGGCAACCACCGCAGCCTGGCCGCGCAGACCGGCGGTTTCCCGCGTTTCCTCGCGGTGGTCACCACGCCCGCGTCGGTCGCCATCCAGCCCTACAACCGGCTGGTCAGCGAGCTGACCACCACGTCGGACGAGCTGCTCGACCGGCTGCGCGCGGCGGGCGCGGAGATCACCCCGGTGGACGGTCCGGTCGGCGTGCCGGCCACCGGCGGCGTCGTGCACCTCCATCTCGGCGGCCGGGGGTACGCGGTGACGCTGCCGCACGTCGGCGCCGGCCGGCTGGAGAACCTCGACCACGCGCTCGTCGAGCGTCTGCTGCTGCGCGACGCGCTGGGCCTCGACCCGGGCGACAAGCGGATCACGTACGTGGGCGGCGACTACCCGGCGAGCTGGCTCGTCGGTGAGGTCGACGCCGGCCGGGCCGAGCTGGCGGTGCTCGTCGCGCCGGTGACCGTGGACGACTTCGTCGCGGTGAACCTGGCCCGGGAGAAGATGCCGCGCAAGAGCACCTGGTTCACCCCGAAGGCGCGGGCCGGCCTGGTCGTGGCCGAGCTGCCGCACTGACCGTGTGACGTACCGCCTCCGGGTCGCCGCCGGTTCGCCTGCCCGGGGGCGGGCCTGTCAGACTGCGCGGTATGCGCGTCTACCTGGGATCCGACCACGCCGGTTTCGAGTTGAAGGTGCACCTCGCCAACCACCTGGCCAAGCAGGGCTACGAGGTGGTGGACGTGGGTCCGCACGCCTTCGACCCGGACGACGACTACCCGGCGTTCTGCCTGCACACCGGCGACCGGGTGGTCGGTGACCCGGGCAGCCTCGGCGTGGTGATCGGCGGTTCCGGCAACGGCGAGCAGATCGCCGCGAACAAGGTCTCCGGCGTCCGGGCGGCGCTGGCGTGGAACGTGGAGACCGCCCAGCTCGCCCGTGAGCACAACGACGCGAACGTCGTCGCGATCGGCGCCCGGCAGCACACGCTGGACGAGGCGACAGCGCTGGTCGAGGCGTTCCTGACCACGCCGTTCTCCGGCAACCCCCGGCACAGCCGGCGCATCGAGCAGGTGGCCGCCTACGAGCAGAGCCGCAAGCTGCCCGAGCTGCCCGCCTGAGCGGACACCGCTTCTCGGCGAGCCGGTCGCCGGGCCCGGGCCGGCGCTGCCGTACCGGCCCCGGCGGGCTCAGCGCCCGTTGCGGGGCAGGTCCTCGCGCGGCACCCAGTTGCGGCGGATGAGCACCACCCGCTGTTCGGCCTCGGCGAGGTCGTCCGCGGTGGGGCGGGCGGCGTCGCGTGCCCGCAGCGCGGCCGTCACGCTCACCTGCGACGAGCCGGAGCCGACCAGCCCGCGCAGCCCGCGCTCGCCCTCCTCGG
>NZ_JBXUOV010000259.1:0-6042 GCF_057196585.1 Micromonospora sp. ATLC20 | reverse complement strand
CGCGGGTGCTGGCCCGCCGCCGGGCACGGCGGTCCGGCGCCGACCCGCGGCCGGGCCGATGGCAGGTGGTGACGATCGCCGGGGCACCCGAGCAGGTGCTCCCGGCCGGGCGGTGGCCCGAGCCGCTGCGCCGCCTCGACGGCGCGGTCGAGCTGTGGGCCCGTCCGGCTCCCGGCGGGCGCGGTACGGAGCTGGCGGTCCGCCCGCTGGGCGGGGAGTGCACGCTCCCGGGGTTCGCCGCCCACCTGGTCGGCGACGACCCGGGCCGGTTCCTGCGCCACGTGCTGCGGCAGACCAAGCAACTCCTGGAGACCGGCGAGGTGCTGCGGGCGGACCGTTCGCCGCTGGACCGGCCGGGGAGCGCGACGTGAGGGCGCTGTGCTGGGCCGGTACCGGCCTCGTGGAGGTGCGCCGCGTTCCGGACCCGGAGCTGCGCAACGCCCAGGACATGATCGTCCGCGTCCGGCGCAGCACGACCTGCGGCGCGGACCTGCCGCTTCTCGATGGGCAGGTGCCCGAGGCGTCCGCCGGGGAGGTGCTCGGACGCGAGTTCCTCGGCGACGTGGTCGAGGTCGGTCCGGAGGTACGCCGGCACCGGGTCGCCGACCGGGTGGTGGTGGGTGCGGCGGTGGCCTGCGGTGCGTGCTGGTTCTGCCGGCAGGGGCTGCCGGCGTGCTGCGACAACGGCACGAGCGGCGTGGCGGCCGAGCCGGAGTGGGGGCAGCCGCCCGCCGGGGGTTACGGCCGCCCGGCCCGGCTGGGCGGCTTCCCCGGTGGTCACGCCGAGTACGTGCGGGTGCCGTACGCCGACGTGGGCGCGTTCGCCGTACCGGAGTCGGTGAGCGACGAGCGGGCGGTGTTCGCCGCCGACGCCGCGCCGGCCGGCTGGTACGGCGCCGAGCTGGGCGAGGTCGCACCCGGCGACGTGGTGGCGGTGTGGGGTGCGGGCGCGGTCGGGCAGCTCACCGCCGGCGCGGCGGTGGCCCGGGGCGCGGACCGGGTGGTGGTCGTCGACGACCGGGACGACCGGCTGCGGATGGTCACCGGGCACGACGGCGTGGAGGCGCTCAACCACAGGTACGTGGACGTGCTCGCCGAGCTGCGCGAACGCAGCGGCGGCCGGGGGCCGGACGTGTGCGTCGACGCCTCCGGGGTGCCGGCCGTGCCGGGCCGGTGGCCGGCGGCCGAGCCGGACGGCGGTGCGGCGCTGCGCGAGGCGGTGCACGCCTGCCGCAAGGGCGGCGTGGTGGTGGTGCTCGGCGCCCGGCCCGGATTCGTGGACCGGTTCCCGCTCGGCGCGTTCGCGGACAAGGGGCTCGCCGTCCGCGCCGCCCGGCGCCGGGGCGGTGCCGCGATCCCGGCGCTGCTGGACCGGATGGCCCGCGACGAGCTGGTCACCGAGCACCTGGCCACGCACCGGATGCCGCTGGAGCGCGGCGCCGAGGGGTACGCGTTGTTCCGGAACCGGGCCGACGGCTGCGTCCGGGTGGTCTTCACACCGTGAAGGTGAGCGCCGTGGATGGCACACTCGGCGGATGCGCGCAGACCGTCCGTACGACCTCGTCCTGTTCGGCGCCACCGGCTTCACCGGCGGGCTGACCGCCGAATACCTGGCCCGGCACGCGCCGGACCGACTGCGCTGGGCCCTCGCCGGGCGTAACCCGGACAAGCTCGCAGCGGTACGGGACCGGCTGGCCGCGATCGACCCGGCCCTGGCCGAGCTGCCGCTGCTCACCGCCGACGTGACCGACCCGGCGTCGCTGCGCGCGGTGGCGGAGAGCGCCCGGGTGGTCGCCACCACCGTCGGCCCGTACGTGCACCACGGCGAGCCGCTGGTGGCCGCATGCGCCGCGGCCGGCACCGACTACCTCGACATCACCGGCGAGCCGGAGTTCGTCGACCGGATGTACGTGCGGCACCACGCCGAGGCGGTACGCACCGGGGCGCGGCTGGTGCACGCCTGCGGCTTCGACTCGATCCCGCACGACCTGGGCGTCTGGTACACGGTCAAGCAACTGCCGGCCGACGGGCCGATCGCCGTGGACGGGTACGTGCGGGCCGGAGGCCGGTTCTCCGCCGGGACGTACCACTCGGCGCTCACCGCGTTCTCCCGTACCGGTGAGATGAGCCGCGCGGCGCGGGCCCGCCGGGCGATGGAGCCCGGCCCGGACGGACGCCGGGTCCGCGCGGTGCCGGGCAAGGTCGGCCGGGTACGCGAGTTCGGCCAGTGGGCGGTGCCGCTGCCCACCATCGACCCGCAGGTGGTCCGCCGGTCCGCGGCGGCCCGCCCGGAATACGGCCCGGACTTCCGCTACCGGCACTTCGCCGCGATGAAGCGGCTGCCCACGGTGCTGGTCGCGGGCGTCGGGCTGGCCGGTGTGGTGGGGCTGGTGAAGGTGGCGCCGACGCGGCGCTGGCTGCTCGGGCGGCTCGCCTCCGGACAGGGGCCGACGGCCGAGCAGCGGGCCAAGTCGTGGTTCCGGGTGCGGTTCGTGGGCACCGGCGGCGGACGGCGGGTGGTGACCGAGGTGGCCGGCGGTGACCCGGGCTACGACGAGACCGCCAAGATGCTCGCCGAGTCGGCGCTCTGCCTGGCCTTCGACGACCTGCCGGAGACCGCCGGCCAGGTCACGCCGGTCGCGGCGATGGGTGACGCGCTGCTGGACCGGCTGGTACGCGCGGGCATCACGTTCCGCACGCTGCCGGCGTGAGGTTGACCCTCGACCCGCTTGAGGTCACAGGATGACGGCCGTGGAGAGCGAGCTTCGCAGCATCGGCGAACTGGCCCGGGCCAGCGGGTTGACGGTCAGCGCGCTGCGGTTCTACGACCGTTCCGGGGTGCTGGCCCCGGCCCGGGTGGACCCGGTGACCGGCTACCGCTGGTACACCGAGGAGCAGGTGGACCCGGCCCGCCTGGTGGCCGGGCTGCGCCGGGTCGGGATGCCGCTGGCCGGTATCGCCGAGGCGCTGCGGAACCGGCACCGGCCGGCCGAGGTGCACCGGCTGCTGGACGCGCACCTGCGCCGCCTGGAGGACGGCCTGGCCGACGCGCGTCGCGAACTCTCCCGGATCCGCAGCCTGATCGACCCGGAGGAGACCATCGTGACCACCCGCCTCGTGCTGTCCCGCACCGACCTCGCCGCCGCCGTGGACGCCGTACGCTTCGCCGTCGGCGCCGATCCCGACCTGCCGGTGCTGTCCGGCGTGCTGCTGGAGGTCGAGCCGGACGGGGTCCGGCTGGTCGCCACCGACCGGCACCGGCTCGCCGTGGCCCGGGTCGGCGGCTCGGTCGACGGCCCGCCGGTGAGCGCGCTGCTGCCGGTGGCCGCCGTCGACGAGCTGCGGGCGCTGCTGGACCTCGACGGCGCCGACTCCGCCGAGGTCGTCGTCGCCACCGACCGGGTGACCGTCACGGTGGCGGGCCGGCCGCTGACCGCGGTGCCGCTGCTGTACGACTTCCCCGACTACCGGCGGCTGCTGCGGGCGCAGCTCGGCGACGTACCCGCGTACCGGATCCCGTTCGACGGCGCGGCGCTGCGCGCGGCGCTCACCGCCGACGGCGTCCCGGTCTGCCACCGCGCGCACGAGGGCGTCGAGCACGAGGTGGTGGCGCTCGGCCTGGACGGCCGGGGCGAGCTGCGCCTGGTGGATCCGAACGGCGCGGGCGACGCCGGCGACGCGGCTGGCGGCGCGGATGCGCTTCGCGTGGCGGTCAACCGGGAGTACCTGCTGGACGCCCTGGGGTCCGGCGACGGCCAGCTCGTGCTGGAGCTGGACGGCCCGATCACCCCGCTGGCCGTGCGGCGGCCCGACGACGCGCACGCCTTCTCCGTCCTGATGCCGGTACGCCTCTGACGTTCCCCGCGCGCCGGTGCCGGTGCCGGTGCTGGTGCTGGTGCTGGTTCCGGTGCTAGTGCCGGTGCCGCACTCCGAAGGCCATCCGTTACCGTGCGTGACGCCGCTGCCCTCCAAGATGCTTCACCCCTCGCGCACTTTGCTCTGCAGCCATCCGCGCGACGCTGACGCTCCGTCGAACGCCGCGTCGGTGGCTGCAGAGCAAAGTCGCCAGAGGGCATGTCCGCCGGAAAGCGGATCCGCAAGATTGACCAGGTCAGCGGGCTGCGAGTTGCGGCGAAGCCGCGCGACCACCGGAGCACCGTCACACAACGTGAGCACGCCCCGTCGACGGCTGAGCCACCACGCACCGTCACCGGAAAGGGCCTCGCGGCGGCGGGCTGCGCGGGCCGGGCCGGGGCGACGGGGGCGCGACGGTAGCATCTGGAGGTCCCACCTGACTGCCTGGACGGAGGCGTACGAGCAGCATGCTCGACATGGAGTTGATCCGGAAGGATCGCGAGGCGGTGGCGACCGCGCTGGCGAAGCGTCTGGATCCCGCCGAGGTCACCCGGGCGCTGGACGACATCCAGCGGCTCGACCAGGAACGACGCGCTCTGATCACGGAGATCGACGCCGAGCGGCAGCGCCGCAAGGCCGAGGCGCGCGCGTACGCGGAGGCGAAACGGTCCGGCGGCACGCCGCAGCCGGTCGCCCCGGAGGCCGAGCGCAAGCAGCTCGCGGAGCTGGAGTCCCAGCTCGACGAGGTGCAGTCCCGGCTCCGTTCGGCGATGAGCGAGCTGCCGAACCTGCCCGCCGACGACGTGGTCCCCGGCGGCAAGGAGGCCAACCGGGTGGTGCGCACGTTCGGCGAGGCGCCGGCCATCGAGAAGGTACGCGACCACGTGGAGCTGAGCCGCGCGCTCGGCCTGGTCGACCACGAGCGGGGCGTGAAGCTCGGCGGCTCGGGCTTCTGGATGTACACCGGTCTGGGCGCCCGGCTGGAGTGGGCGCTGGTGAACTGGCTGATCGAGCAGAACATCCAGGCCGGCTACGAGTTCCTGCTCCCGCCGCACCTGCTGCTGGACAGCGCCGGCTTCGCCGCCGGGCAGTTCCCGAAGTTCCACGACGACGTCTACCACATCGACAAGCAGTCGTCCTCGCGCGGCCAGTTCCTGCTGCCCACGGCGGAGACGGCGATCCTCGGCGCGTACCAGGACGAGATCCTGGAGACGCCGAAGCTGCCGTTGAAGGCGTTCGCGTACACGCCGTGCTACCGGCGTGAGGCGGCCGGTTCGCACTCCGACGAGCGCGGCACCGTACGCGGCCACCAGTTCAACAAGGTGGAGATCTTCCAGTTCACGCTGCCGGAGCAGGCGGGCGAGGCGCTGGAGGCGATGGTCGGGCACGTCGAGGGCCTGGTCGGCAAGCTCGGTCTGCACTTCCAGACCAGCCTGCTCGCCGCCGGTGACGCCAGCGCCTCGATGAAGAAGACGCTCGACGTCGAGGTGTGGATGCCGAGCACCGGCAAGTACAAGGAGGTGTCGTCGGTCTCCTGGGCCGGCGACTACCAGGCGCGCCGGGCGGCGATCCGCTACCGCGAGCCGGGCGCGAAGCAGACCCGTTTCGTGCACACGCTCAACGGTTCGGCGCTGGCCACCAGCCGCCTGTTCCCGGCCATCCTGGAGCAGTGCCAGCAGCCCGACGGCTCGGTGGTGGTCCCGGAGGTGCTGCGCGACAAGCTCGGCACCGACCACCTCACCCCGCGCTGACCCGCTCCCCCGCCCCCGCCGCACCCGCCGCTTCCCCGCGATCTTGCACTTCCGGCCCACGAGAAGTCCGCTTCACCCCTTCCGCCCGGGCACCAACTGCAAGATCGCGGGAGCGGGAGCGGGAGCGGGAGCGAGGGCGGGGGCGGGGGCGGGCGGCGAGGAGGAGCAGGAGCAGCAGGAGCAGCGCCGCGAGGACGGCGGGGCCCAGCGTGTCGACGGCGCTCACCAACGCCTGCTGGATGCGGGCGGCGGTGCGGATGATCGGGTCGGTGAAGGCGTCGTAGCGGCCCTGGGCGAGGCGTACCTCGTACCAGCCGTACCACGCGACGTAGCCGCCCGCGACCAGCAGCACCAGGCCGCTCAGCCGCGGCACCCACGCGCCCGCGCCGCGCAGCCGCGCCACGATCCGCCCGCGCAGCAGCGCCACGGCGAGCGC